>DGGS01000090.1 GCA_002392325.1 Bacteroidales bacterium UBA3868 | reverse complement strand
GTGGCATCATGGAGATGGCCGACGGGCTCATCATCAACAAGGCTGACGGCGACAACAAGGCCAAGGCCGTCGGGGCGCAAGCGCAATACCGGGCGGCCCTCAAGCTATTCCCGAAAAACGAAAGCCAGTGGGATGTGCCCGTAGAGGTATGCTCCGCTTTGGAGGGATACGCCATCGACAAGGTTTGGAAGATGATCCTGCAATACGAAGCACTCACCAAAGGGAATGGCTATTTCGAGAAGAACCGCACCGAACAGAATGTCAACATCTTCTACAACTGGATCAATTTCACCCTGCAAAACGACTTTTACAACGATGAAACGAAAGCGAGGGAAATTGAGCGTCTGCTGCCTTTAATTCGCGAAAAACGGATTTCCCCGTATATGGCAGCCACGGAGTTGACACGGTAATTAGAACTATTCTTCTAATATCAGGTCTTCGGATTTAGGCAAAAAATTGTCAGGCGTTGAGACGCTTCGTCCTAATTCTTTTTCTGTTTCTTTACGAGCAACACCTGCCACTTTGCCACCACGCTTGGCGATTTTTTTACTTTCCTTAAAGGTCTCCGGATTCTCTTTTTGAGAAATTTCTGTTGTAACACGTTCGCCTAACATGGTGAAAATCAACTCCAAATCATCCATGTGGTCTCGCAAATTCTGGTTTTTCTTGGTTAGACCTTTGAAATCTTTGTATTCCGATGGTGTCATGCCAAAGGTGGCTTTGGAAATCTCTGCTGTCAATATGGCAAAATCAGATTCTGAGGTGATACCACGTCTTTTCCATTCATCTGTCAAATTCTGACGTATGGCAATACCACGCAACCGTTTGTCAATCCAATCTTTCGGATACCCTTTCTTCTCATATAGTACTTTCATACGTTCCTGTGCCAATTCCGGATTCTCTATTTCTTGCAATCTTTCATAACCTACCTGGGAAAGCCAAAGTTTGAATGGCTCCGCTTTGGGTGAAGGAATAGACTGAATGATACGGAAGAGTCCTTTGACATTAGCGGCCAGTGTTTTCCTTTTTTTCCCTGTTTCGGTCAACATATCTACCTGGGGACAATTTGTCCCTATGTAATCAGCCAAGATATCATCCCTTTTACGGATTTTTTTTAGATAGTCAGTAGGATTAACACTGTCCGTTAATGCCGCAACAACATCTACTACAGAAAAATACCATTGTTGTTCTTCTTCATTCCAAGAGGAACGGATTTTCTTGTCTTGAAATAATTTAATGTTACTCATAGTTGATAAATTTAATAATTTGTAATATGTTTACACTTGATGGTTATACGCCCTTTTTATCACCATTCCGCTACGAGTAGCGCGGAGGCGAATGCAAAAAACAGGTTGTATCCACCGCAAATGCCGTCCATGTCCAGCATCTCGCCCGTAACATAGATGCCCGGATACTTTTTTAAGGCGAAATGGTCGTCCACCTCATCCAAGTCAATACCGCCATGGCACACCTGCGCAAAAGCCAAGTCATAGGTGCCTTCAATGGCCATTTTGTATTTTTTAACATCAAACGGATGACGCTCATACAACTCATTCAATTTTGGATGTAACAACCCCCTCAAAGAATGATACTTATGGAGGTGCTCTTGCACATCGTAATCGGGATTCGCATACAGGAAATTCAACTCCACAAAACAATCACCTTTATCTTCCAAGCGGTTGTAATATGCTGATAAATTGAGAATTACAATACCTGAAATGCCATCATCCTTAAAGGTAACCTCACCGGGTTCACTATGTATAAGTGTTTCACGCTGATACAAGGAAGCAACCACTTTCACCCGGCAACCCGACAATGTTTTGGGATAATCCTTTATGACAAAACCCACCAATGATGGTTGGAAATCTTTTACCGATATGTTAAAATCCGTTAAATAGCCATTGTAGTTTTTGCGGTTTTTCGGTATCATGTTGGCCGGGGAACCCGAGGCGAAAACCACCTCGTCGAAAGGAATGGGATAATCGTTTATGTGCCAGAATCCATCCTGTTTGAAAACCTTTTTCACCTCATACTCCATCTCAAAATGGACATTTTCACCCAAATTATCCAAAAGAATGTCCACCACCGTTTGCGAAAATTGGGAAAGCGGATAAACACGCCCTTCCTCATCGGCCACCATCTGGAGCCCCATCTCTTCAAACTCATGCTGGAGGCGCGCAGGTGTGACCTTCAGCAGCAATTTTTCCGCAAAGGCAGAGTGATTGTAGCACTTCGCATCCACAAAAGTATTGAACAGGTTGCATTTCCCGCCGCCAGATGCCCGCAATTTGGTGCCTACCTGCTTGTTTTTCTCAAACACACAAACCTTCATATCGTCTTTCCCTGACCATTTCTTGGCCAAGAAAAGCCCGGAAGCACCGGCACCGATAATGGCTATGCGTTTCATTCCGGTTTTGCTTTTAAAAATTGTTGCAGCGATTTCAGCAGTTCGGGGAACAATTTGGGACCTGCGACCACAATCTCGCCACCGAAGAGCCAGTTGTCGCCGCCAGAGAAATCGGACACCAGAGCACCGGCCTGTTGGCAGACAAACGCGCCGGCAGCCACATCGTAGGGTTTCATGCCATACTCAAAATAGCCGTCGCAACGCCCGCACGCCACATAGATGAGATCTGTGGCGGCGGACCCTAAACGCCGCAGACCATGCGTGTGCTGCATGGACCATTCCATATAGCGCATAAAGGGTTTCAAAATTGAAAAATCCGAATACGGGAAACCTGTAGCCAATAACGAATCATCTAATTTAGAGCAACTTGTCACATGAATCGGATATCCATTCATGTACGATTTCCCGCCCTTATAACTATAGAAACACTCATCGCGCCAAATCTCATACACCACCCCAATCACCATCTCCACATCCTCACGAAGCGCGATGCTGATGGCTGTGGGCGGCAAACCGTGAATATAATTGGTCGTGCCGTCCAAAGGATCCACAATCCAGTTAAAATGCTCTGCCAATGTTGTTTCCGTTTTTTCTTCCGCAATAAAACCGGCTTCTGGCACCAATTCCTTCAGTCGTGCCACAATAGTCTGTTCGGACTGTTTATCAAATTGCGTCACATAATCGTGCACGCCTTTGGTTTCCCGGTTAACCGTGTTCAGCCGCATACGCTCGCTCCGGAGCCATACACCCACCTGACGGGCAAGGGCAACCACCTCTTCGCAAATATGCTGATAATCCATCATTTTCTATTTTCCCAAAAAACCACGTACTAAATCAATCATTTCTCCCTGAGCCGTTTCCAAATCGTCATTCAACACAATTTTGTCGAATTGATTAGCGAAAGAAAGCTCATATTCTGCTTTATCCATACGCTTTTTCAACGACTCATCCGTTTCAGTACCGCGTTTTTTCAAGCGGTTCACCAATTCCTCCATCGTGGGCGGCTCTATAAACACGGCAAGGGCATTTTCGCCATAGAACTTCTTGATATTCAGACCTCCCAACACATCCACATCAAAGATTACCGTTCCCCCGTTTTCCCAGATACGCTCCACCTCACTTTTCAGCGAACCGTAAAACTGGTCTTTATACACCTCCTGCCATTCCAGAAACTCATCATTAGCCAAGCGTTCCTTGAAATTTTCAGGGGTGATGAAATAATAGTCCTTGCCATCCTCCTCGTAATCGCGCTTGTGCCGGGTGGTGGCTGAAATGGAGAACTTGAGTTCAGGCACAGCCTCCAGCAGATGGCGCACGATGGATGTTTTGCCGGCACCGGAAGGGGCTGAAACGATGATGACTTTTCCTTGCATAACACGAGATTTTCAGGGTGCAAATATACCGCTTTTTTTGTACTTTTGCGTTCCCAAAACGAGCACTATGGAAAAGTCGGCGGAAACCCCCTTAATGAGACAGTACAACAAGTTCAAGGCGCAACACCCTGACGCTATCTTATTGTTTCGGGTGGGCGATTTTTACGAGACCTACGGGGAGGACGCCATCACCTCCTCCAAAGTGCTGGGCATCACACTGACAAAGCATGGTAAAGGATTGACACAGACCGAATTAGCCGGCTTTCCACACCACGCCTTGGATGTGTACTTGCCCAAGCTGGTGCGCGCGGGCCTGCGCGTGGCCATCTGCGAGCAGCTGGAAGACCCCAAACTCACCAAAACCCTCGTCAAGCGCGGCATCACTGAAATGGTGACGCCCGGCGTTTCCGTGAACGACAAAGTGCTGGAACAGCGCGAGAACAACTTCCTCGCCGCCATCCAGTTCACCGAGAAAATCTGCGGCATCGCCTTCGTCGATATCTCCACCGGCGAATTCTATGTGGCCGAAGGCGACTACGACTACATTGACAAACTCTTCCAAAACTTCAAACCATCGGAACTTGTCATTCAAAAAGGCAAATCAGCCGCCTTCCGCGAGCATTTTGGCGAGAAAATGCTGCTTTCCACCCTGGATGACTGGGTTTTCATGTCTGATTATGCCAACGAACTGCTAACCAAGCATTTCCAAACCACTTCATTGAAAGGTTTTGGCGTGGACAACCTGCCCAACGGCATCATTGCCGCCGGAGCCGCGTTGCATTATCTCTATGAGACACAAAACCATAGAATCCAGCATATCAACAAGATAAACCGCATTGAGGAAGAGCATTATGTGTGGCTCGACCGCTTCACCATCCGCAACTTGGAGCTGGTGCACTCGCCCAACGAAAATGCTGTTACCCTGCTGCAAGTGCTTGACCAGACGCAGACACCCATGGGCTCGCGTATGCTTCGCAAATGGATGCTAATGCCCCTGAAAGAGAAAGTGCTGATTGACGAGCGCCTTTCCATTGTGGAGTATCTGATTAATAACGAGCAACTTGCCGACGACCTTCTGGGCACGCTCAAGCGAATGGGCGACTTGGAGCGTATGGTGTCGAAGATTGCCACTGGCAAGATAAATCCGCGCGAAGTACTGCAGTTGGCGCGTGCGTTGCGTTCCATTGAGAAAATGCAGGCCTACTGCAAGCAAGCCGACCACCCTGCCCTGGCCAAGATTGCCGAGCAGTTTAATCCGTGCCTGTCGGTATGCGCCCGCATTGAGAAAGAAATCCAGGACGACCCGCCAGTGGTGGTCAGCAAAGGCAGCGTATTCAATCGTGGCGTGGACCAGGAACTGGACGACCTGTTTGCCTTGGCCACCAATAGCAAAGAGGTATTGGCCGACATTCAGCGCAGGGAAGCCGAAAGAACCGGCATCACCTCGCTCAAAATCGGATTCAACAATGTATTCGGCTATTATCTGGAGGTCACCAATGTGCACAAGGACAAGGTGCCGGCGGAGTGGACGCGCAAACAAACCCTCACCAACGGCGAGCGGTACATCACGGAAGAACTTAAAGAACTGGAATCCAAGATATTGGGTGCGCAAGACCGCATGTTGGAGATTGAAGCGCGCTTGTATAATGATTTGTTAATCAGCTTATTGGATTATATAAACCTCATCCAACTGGATGCGCGTTTGGCGGCCCGTTTGGATGTGCTGCTCTGTTTTGCCTGCGTGTCGAAAGAGAACCGCTACGCCAAACCGAAAATCACGGAGGGCACCTCGTTGAAAATCAAGGAGGGACGGCATCCGGTGATTGAGAAGCAACTGCCTCCAGGCGAGGTCTATATTGCCAACGACGTGCAGTTAGACAACGACAAGCAGCAGATCATCATCATCACAGGTCCGAATATGTCGGGTAAGTCGGCATTGTTGAGGCAGACCGCCCTCATTGTGCTGATGGGCCAGATGGGATGCTTTGTGCCGGCCAAGAGCGCGGAAATCGGCATTGTGGACAAGATTTTCACGCGTGTGGGCGCTACGGACAACATCTCCCGCGGCGAAT
>DGGS01000040.1 GCA_002392325.1 Bacteroidales bacterium UBA3868 | reverse complement strand
TCCACATACCGCCGCTGGCCCTCCGCATAGAGCGTATCATACGCCAGGGACGATTTGCCCGAACCAGACAAGCCGGTTATGACAACCAGTTTGTTGCGCGGGATGTCAACATCAATATTTTTAAGGTTGTTGACCTTTGCGCCTCTTATCTCAATAACATTTTTCTTCATCTAAAATACCATTACCAAAAGAGCATAAAGGAGTGCGGGGACCGCCGCAAGCAGCATGGAGTCAAAGCGATCAAGCATACCACCATGTCCAGGCATAATCTTACCACTGTCTTTCACATCGGCTCGGCGTTTGAACAGGGACTCCAGCAAATCACCGCAAGTGCCGACCACCACGACGATGATGGCGAGCACCACC
Source organism: Bacteroidales bacterium UBA3868 (assembly GCA_002392325.1). GTDB lineage: Bacteria > Bacteroidota > Bacteroidia > Bacteroidales > WCHB1-69 > F23-D06. The sequence continues at coordinate 2,568 of DGGS01000040.1, read as the reverse complement.
CATTGCCAAAGCGGGGCATGAAGCTGGCCGAAGAAGCGGATACTGGGCAGGATTATAGCCATCACAATCGTGAAAAACAGTCCCGTAACCGACCCTTCCCATGTTTTCTTGGGAGAGATATGGACACACATTTTATTACGGCCATATAGCGATCCGCCCAGATAGGCAAATGTGTCATACGCCCAAACCATCAGGAAGAATGCCAGCACAATTTGAGGACTCAAACGGGTCATCACGGCCAGGAAACCGAGTGGAATCACAATCCACACATAGGAGAAAACGGATGCTCCGATGTGTTCCAACGGCATTGGGCGTTTGCGGAACAATTCCACAATGGCCAACAGCACCAAGAGCAGCATCAGCATAGCGGGTATCATAACCACAAAGTTGGTCAGCGTATTGATGGCGGCATTGTAGAAGAAAGAACTTTTGCGGATTCCGAATTGCAGGATCAAGGAGAACTGGGTCAAGGTGACTGCCGTCAGGAAACCGAAGGAGACCTTGTCCGAAGGACCGGATGTCAGCGACATGAACTCATACAAGCATACGCAGGCAACCGCACAGAGCAGTACGGCCATAAGCGGAAACACAAAAACACCGGCAATCATCAGGGCGACATAAACAGCGCCCACTACGGTTCTAACGAGCAGATTCTTCGTTTTGGGGTTCATGATCGGAAACTAAAAAGAGGATTATTCTAGGATTAATCGGAGTGCATTGGGGTTTCCCATCCACTTTTTCTATATGGGTGGGACGAAGAAATTCCGTCATCGGGAATGGGTTGTTCTCATTCTTACGCGCCTGGAAATCCAACGCATCGTCAAGATCGGAGAACACGCAGCGCTCGCGGGAGATCACGATCAGGTCACGCGCCAGGCCCTTCACAGACGGATACACATTCAATTGCTGGGCGAAGCCGATGCTACCGGTGCGGGCGATGAGCACATTGGAGGCCACCACAACGGCATCGGCCGGCTCACCGGGCGAAACGGCCGTCACATACGGAATCTGGTTTTTGGCCAGATATTGGGAGAAGAAGGGACTTGTGCTGAGTATGGTTTCATACTTTTGGCTGCGACACAACCGGACCAGAGTTTGGATCATGTCCTGATTGGTGCACGGCACGAACAGTCCTCCGTTTTCACGGAATTTCTCTAAAAAAACGGCCACCGGATGGTCAATTTTCTCATACACATCCGCGTTCATATTTATATCCATTTCCGCATTCACCACTTCCATCTTATTGGACAGCGCATTGCGGATATTTTGGCGTATGCTTTCCTTATCGGTCAGGATACTGGAGTCGAATTGACGGTTCTCAGCCATATTATTCAATATTGTCGGTTAGTTCAACATTCTTTTCCGGTTCGTCTCCCTGGGGCAGGGGTTCCTTAGAGGGGGTGTCCTCCAAGAACGGGCGTTTTCCCAAAATACGCTCCACATCTTCGGTGAAAATAACCTCGCGTTCAAGAAGGAGTTCAGCCAGCTGGCCCAATTGCTCCTTATGTTCTGTAAGAATATCTTTCGCCTTCTTGTAACAAGACTCTACCAATTCATGTATTTGAGCATCAATATCTTGAGCCGTTTTCTCACTATAGGGCTTCGTGAATGCATACTCTTGTTGACCCGTGGAGTCATAGTAACTCACATTACCGATTTTCTTGTCGAGGCCATAATAGACCACCATAGCATAGGCCTGTTTGGTCACGCGCTCGAGGTCGTTCAGCGCACCGGTAGAGACGCGTCCGAAGGTTATCTCTTCGGCGGCGCGTCCGCCGAGTGTGGCGGTCATCTCGTCCACCAGTTGGTCGTAGGTGGTCAGTTGGCGTTCCTCGGGCAGATACCATGCCGCGCCCAGGGCTTTGCCGCGGGGCACGATGGTCACCTTCACCAGCGGGGAGGCGTAGCGGAGCATCCAGCTCACGCAGGCGTGTCCGGACTCGTGGTAGGCGATGGAGCGTTTCTCCTCGGGGGAAATCACACTGCCGCGGCGCTCCAGACCGCCAATTATACGGTCAACCGCAGAAAGGAAATCCTCTTTCTCGATTTGTGTCTTATTGTTACGGGCGGCAATGAGCGCGGCCTCGTTGCACACATTGGCGATATCGGCACCGGAAAAACCGGGAGTTTGTTTGGCGAAGAAATCGAGATCCACATCGGGACCGAGTTTCAGATTGCGCACATGCACACCGAAAATGCCCCTACGTTCGTTCAGGTTGGGCAATTCCACCTGGATCTGGCGGTCGAAACGGCCAGCCCGCAACAGGGCGCGGTCGAGGATATCGGCGCGGTTGGTGGCGGCCATGATGATGACACCGGCATTGGTGGAGAACCCGTCCATCTCCGTAAGCAACTGATTGAGCGTGCTTTCCCGCTCATCATTGGCATTCGAAAGGGCATTCTTGCCACGGGCACGGCCGATGGCGTCAATCTCGTCAATAAAGATGATGCACGGGGCTTTCTCCTTAGCGGTTTTGAACAAGTCGCGCACACGGGAGGCACCCACGCCGACGAACATCTCCACAAAATCGGAACCCGACAAGGAGAAGAACGGCACCTTGGCCTCGC
>DGGS01000230.1:4707-19222 GCA_002392325.1 Bacteroidales bacterium UBA3868 | reverse complement strand
CGTGTTAATTCGCGCGATTCGCGGAAAATCTGCGGAAAATCCATGGAAGATAGTATTTTTGCAGCCGAATCACCACTTTCATGACCCCACAAAAACACATATACAAACATCTGATTCTTTGCGTATTAGCATTGCAACTTATTGTATTCGCTTCTTGCAAAAAAACTCAAACACAACAACAAGAACTCCCGCCTGCCATAACAGAGCAGAACCCTCCAACCAAAGCGGACCTGGAACCCATGCCTGACGGCTTCTGCCTCCTCACCGACTCCATTCCGGACGCCATACTGGATATTCGATATCATGGCAAATACAATTTCGTCGGCACGCGCATTGACGGTTACGAAGAACCCGTGGCCCTCATCACCAAAAAAGCCGCCTCCGCGCTGCGCAAAGCGAGCGATGAATTCCGAAAAAAAGGATACAAGATTAAAATATATGACGCCTACCGGCCGCAACAAGCCGTTGACCATTTTGTAAGATGGTCGCAAGACCTGTCCGACACCGCAATGAAACCCATTTTCTACCCGAACATCCAAAAAAGCACCATCTTCTCGCGCGGTTATGTGGCACGCAAGTCCAGACACTCCCGCGGGTCCACCGTGGACATGACCTTAGTGGACCTCAAAACAGGCCAAGACATTAACATGGGTGGCGTGTTTGACTACTTCGGTGGAGTATCCCACACCATCAGCGACCGTATCACACCCGCACAACAGCAGAACCGCCTGCTGCTCCGTGACATTATGACACAACACGGATTCCAACCCGTTCAAGGCGAATGGTGGCATTTCACACTGCGCAACGAACCCTATCCCACCACCTATTTCGATTTTCCCGTAAAGAAATACCGGGCACAAAAATAAAGCGGACGATTGCCAACCGACAACCGCCCGCATTAAAAGTCCCAAGTTTATATTCTCGTGTCTAAACCAACTTTGCAGTAGCAAAATGCTGATAGAATTGGATTATCGTTTCTATGCCCTTGTAGAAATGATCCAATCTGTAGTTTTCGTTGGGTGAGTGGATAGCATCCTCGCCAAGACCGAATCCCATCAGTATAGACTTGATTCCCAACACCTTCTCAAAGGTGGCGATAATCGGAATACTGCCACCGCTGCGCATCGGAATCGGCAATTTGCCATAGGTGTCCATATAGGCAGCCTCAGCTGCCTTGTAGGCGGGGTGGTCGGTCGGACAACCGTAGGCCTGACCGCCGTGCAACGAAGTAACCTTCACATCCACATAGTCGGGGGCGTTCTGCTCAAAGTAATTCTTTACCAAATCTGCAATCTTCTCATGATCCTGGTTCGGCACCAAACGGCATGAAAGTTTTGCGTACGCCTTTGACGGCAACACCGTTTTGGAACCCTCAGCGGTATAGCCCCCCCACATTCCACAAAGGTCAAAGGTCGGGCGAATACCCACATGCTCAATTTTGGTGTAACCCTTCTCGCCACGCAACGCCTTCACACCCAATGATTTCTTGTATTCCTCCTCATTATAGGGAGCCATATTGAGCAGTTCGCGCTCACGGGCGGAACATTCCACCACATCATCATAGAAATGCGGAATGGTGATGTGGTTATTTTCATCCATACATTTGGCAATCATCTCACAAAGCGTGTTCAACGGATTGGCCACGGAGCCACCGAAGATGCCGGAGTGAAGATCGGCATTGGGACCTGTAACCTCAATCTCCCAATAAGATAGGCCACGCAAACCAGTAGTGATAGAGGGCACATCCGTGGCAATCATGCTGGTATCCGACACGAGAATCACATCGGCCTTAACCAGGTCCTTGTTCTCCACAATCCACTTCGACAGACTCGGCGAGCCGATTTCTTCCTCGCCCTCCAACATGAACTTCACATTGCAGGGCAGCGTGTTCGTCTTCATCATCGTTTCAAATGCCTTGGCGTGCATGAAGGACTGGCCTTTGTCGTCGTCGGCACCGCGGCCCCAGATTTTGCCGTCTTTGATGACCGGTTCAAAAGGTTCTGTGTTCCAAAGCTCCACAGGATCCACCGGCATCACATCGTAGTGACCGTAAACCAGCACGGTTTTGGCGTTGGGGTCTATGATTTTCTCACCATAAACAATGGGATTGCCTTCGGCGGGCATAACCTCGCACTTGTCAGCGCCGGCCTCCAAAATGAGCTCGCGCCAGCGTTCGGCACAGCGTATCATGTCCGGTTTATGCTCGCTCTCCGAACTGATGGACGGAATGCGCAAAAGGGTGAACAATTCGTCTAAAAATCGTTTCTGATTCTCTTCAATGTATTGTTTCGATTCCATAACTATTTAATTTATAGGTTATTATTGAAGACAACCACATAGGGCCGCCTTTACTCTCTTCATCTTCTACTTTTTTACTCTTTTACTTTCCTCATCTTTTCCTCTTCTACTCTTCTCCTCCCAAAACTCCGCATTCTCAATCCCCAATTTTTCAGGATCGAAGACGGGGTCCTTGCCTTCTTTCTCCTGTTTTTCGTAGTCCTTCAAGGTTCGGAAGGCCTTCGGTGACAATAACGCTATGGCTACGATATTGATCCATGCCATGGTGCCCACCCCAATATCTCCGGCATTCCAAGCGGCACGCGCCTCCTTGAGGGAACCGAACACCACGGCAATGAGGATGCAAATACGCAGTATCCACACCACCGTATGTTCTTTCTTGCCCTTGCCGAACAGATACACGATGCTGGTCTCGGCGTAGTAATAGTAAGCCATGATCGTGGTGAAGGCAAAAAAGGTCAGTGCGACCGCTACCACGAGGTTGCCTAAATTCATGCCCAGCAGTGTGCCAATAGCAGTGGAAGTGTAAGAAACATCCGGCGCACCCAAATTGTAAGCGGAAGTGAAAAGCACTTCACCCGTGTTGGCATCCATGACATTATAAGTTTTCACTGCCATGATCATCACTGCGGTGGCCGAACACACCAGCAGCGTATCGACATACACGGAGAACGCCTGCACCAGACCTTGTTTCACGGGGTGCGACACTTTGGCAGCACTCGCCACAATGGGGCCTGTTCCTTGGCCGGCCTCGTTGGAATAGATGCCGCGCTTCACACCCCAAGCGATGGTGCTTCCGATGATGCCGCCAAACAGTTCGTGCGTGCCGATGGCGCCTTTTATCATATCCATCAGCACGGAAGGAATGGTTGTATAGTTGATAATCAATATGATAATAGCCAAAATGACATATATCACAGCCATGAACGGGGCCACAATCTCCGCCACCTTGGCAATGCGCGTGACGCCGCCGATGATGACAAGTCCCAGCACCAAGGCCACGACAAGACCTATGTACACGGGTGGCACGTGCACTGAATTGGCGAAGGCGATGGCTATACCGTTGCTTTGCACCTGTGGCAGCAACAGGCCGCAGGCGATGAGCGAACAGATGGCAAAAAGCACAGCCAGCCACTTGCAGCGCAACCCTTTTTCGATATAATACGAAGGCCCTCCACGGAACTGCCCGTTATGGTTTTCCTTGTAAATCTGGGCCAGAGTAGCCTCCACGAAAGCGGAGCCCGCTCCTAAAAAGGCGATAATCCACATCCAAACGATGGCACCCGGACCGCCGTAGCCGATGGCGGTGGCCACACCCACAATGTTGCCGGTACCAACACGCCCGGAAAGCGCCATGGCGAAAGCCTGGAACGAGGAAATTCCCGTCTTCTGGGTCTTGTCCGTGCTGAAAAGCAGCCGTGCCATCGCTCCGAAACGGCGAACTTGCACGAATCGGGTCCGCAGGGAGAAATATAGTCCTGAACAGAGGCAAAGCACCACCAATGCCGGACTCCACACCCACGAGGAGAGCACGGAAGATATTGTTTCTATGGAGATTGCGCCCAGTATCATTATTATCATTTATTATCGGCAGAGACGCACGGTTGATTTTGGTCGGCAGAGACGCACGGCTGTGCGTTTTTACTGGCATGGATGCGACCCCATGCGCCTTCACCATGGGTGATCGTTGTCAACATCTCCCACAGGAGCCGCGTAGGTAGTCCCATCACATTGTAGAAGGAGCCCTCGATGGTCTTGATGCCCACATAACCGATCCATTCCTGCACGCCGTATGCGCCTGCCTTGTCCATGGGGCGGTATTGTTGCACATAATGCCGCATCTCCTCTTCCGACAGATCGGCAAAGGTGACCTCCGTAGCCCTGTAATCGGTTAGTGTTTGCGAAGGGGTTGCCAGTGTGAGTCCGCTATAGACCGCATGGGTGTGTCCCGACAATTGACGCAGCATGTTCATCGCCTCGTTGTCGTCGGCGGGTTTGCCTATGATTTTCCCATCAATCACCACTATCGTATCACAGGCGATAAAAATGGTCTTGGCGGGATAGGACGACATGTCGATTGGGGAGAGTTTCAATTTTGAGAGATACTGCACCACCTCGGCGGGCGGCAGTGACGGGTCATAGGATTCCTCCACATCGGTGGAAATCAGTTCGTAATCGATGCCCATGCCGGAGAGCAGTTCCCGCCGGCGCGGCGATTTGGAAGCCAAGTATATCTTGTAGTTTTTCAGTTCATCCAGAAGCATAACCGAAGCGTTTGTCGGGTGCAAAGGTACAAATTTATGTGGAATGCTGAAGAAATATTGCAAGCGCCCGATCTGATTGATTTTTTTGAAAGAAAAACAATATTATCAAACTAGCTACCAACAACTTGCAATTAACAGGTTTTTATGGTGCAAAAATACACATTATTCAAAACTTCGCAAACCACTTATTTAGTAAAAATGGTAAAAATGATTATACGAAAGTCGATTGCAAAACCACACCTTGTTGACGTTTTCTTGTGGAAAGTATGACCTTTTAGAATGTGTATGTGAACGACTGCGTATTAGGATACCAACTGTGCATTACCAGCGTGTAGGTCCCATGGCCAATGCCCGTGATATCGAAATGGTTGTCAACCTCACAAAGACAGTCTGCTTGAAGAAGGCCCTTCCTTTCGGTCTCATAAATGTGAATGGTTGACCCCTCCACTTCAATCGTCACTTCAACTCCATTCTCAACTTCTGAAGCGGCACAGTTGATCATCAAATTCTCGTGTGTCACATGAATAATTCCATCGGCATAGGTCACACTCAATGTGTCGGGATTCTCGTATCCTTTCATGGAGTGTAACAAACACTTTGAATTATGAGTATTGACAACCGCCACCTCATCATGGTTGTTCTCTTTACAGCCGGCCATCAACATCATGGCAAAGGCAAGAAACAGTATGGGATAAATTCTATTCATAATATTGAGATTAAATATGCAAAAGTACAAAAAAAGCACTTACCCTAGGGCAAGTGCTTGATTCTTTGGTGATCTGTACAAGATTTGAACTTGTGACCTCTTGCCTGTCAAGCAAGCGCTCTAAACCAACTGAGCTAACAGATCAACATTTTGCGGAGAGACTGGGATTCGAACCCAGGAACCGCTTTTGGCGGTTACACGCTCTCCAGGCGTGCGCCTTCGACCACTCGGCCATCTCTCCTCCTTTTGAGGGTGCAAAAATACATTTTTTTTAAATAATTCCATTTAAAAAAATTTACAAAACTATTTTTATATAATCGGCTTATTTTCACTATAATACAAGGACAAAAACAACAAACTGGAATTCACAACCCATTATTATTGGGCTGCTATTCTGTTTCAAATTGTCGGAAACGAACTCGGGAGAGCCGTTTTTTCACAATCCCAAATATAAGAATTGGGGCATAGTTATTTTTTGTATTTTTGCCGCTTAATATATAATAGGATGAAAAGACTCTTTTTGCAGATTTACGAATACTTCCGCAAACGGCCCGCCGCTATGTGGGGGTGTCTTGGCATCCTACTTGTTTTCTGCATCCTCAGCATGATGCGTCTGCATTTTGTGGAAGATATCGGCAGTTTCCTGCCCAGCAGCAAACAGAACGAGCGCATCAACGACGCATACACACACCTGGGCGGTGACAACAAACTGGTAATCAACATCGCGCAAGCCGACACCAGCGCAGACACCGATTATGAACTGCTTTCCCTTGCGGCCGACCGCATCACCGAGCAATTGGAGGCGGATGACAGCACCGGACTCATCAAGTCCACCCTTTGCCAGATTGACGAACAACAGATTGGAGAAGTGATGGGGTTTGTGGTCGCCAACCTACCCTACTTTCTCACGGAAGAAGACTATGCACGCATGGACACCATGCTCACGCCCGCACATATGCAGCGGCAACTGGCCAATGACAAGCAGTTGCTCGCCTCCCCCGTGGCCATGATGCGCCCGCTCATCCAGCAAGACCCGCTGTTCTTCTCCGCCAATGTGCTGCAGTCACTCCAAACATTCAATCTTTCTGACACCTACCACACCGAAAACGACCACATATTCAACAAAGAAGGCACTGAAGCCATCGTGGTCGTCAATTCAAATTTTCCGCTCAGCGAAACCAAAAACAACGGCATTCTGATCAAGAATATTGACAAGGCCATGACCGCCGTAGGGAAGGAAATGGGCGGAAAAGTGCGAATCACCTGCTTCGGCGCCTCACAAGTGTCTCTAACCAACTCCACCCAAATCAAAAAAGACAGCTTGTGGTCCATCGCATTGGCTCTGGTCTTCATTGTGGCGCTGCTCATCTATTATTACCGCAATTTCCGGAGCATCCTGCTGATTCTGGTTTCCATCACCTTCGGCGGCCTGTTCGCCCTCGGACTCATCGCCTGGCTCAAGAACCCCGTCTCGCTCATCGCCGTCGGCATGGCCTCCATCATACTCGGAATTGCCATCAACTATCCTATTCATTTCCTGTCGCATTTCAAACGCACAGACGACAAACGCCAGATTATTAAGGAGATCGTCACGCCCTTGCTCATCGGCAACATCACCACAGTAGGCGCTTTCCTGAGTTTGCTGTTCATCAGTTCCGACGCCATGAAAGACCTCGGACTTTTCGCCGCCCTGCTGCTGGTTGGCACCATACTGTTCGTGCTGATTTTCCTGCCCCATCTGATGGGTAAGCACTATCAAGGCAAGGATCGCGGATTGGCATTCCGACCGCTGGCCGAATTCAGACCGGAAAATGTGAAAGGACTGTTCTGGGTCGTACTGTTCCTTACCATCGTCTTTCTGATATTCAGCACCCGCACATCCTTCGACACCAACATGCACAATATCAACTACATGACAAAGGAGCAGCGGGAACATTTCGACAAGTTGCGCGCCGAAGCCGACACTACTGTCAGCACCCTGTACTGCATATCCGAAGGTGCCACCATGGAGGAAGCTCTGCAAAATCAGGAAAAAGTACAAAGTGCTCTGCAAGCCCTGCAGGCTGACCCTAAGGCAAAGGTCAGCGGTGTGGGCAACTTCCTGCCATCCAAAACATTGCAGCAAAAGAAGATAGAACAATGGAACGCCTTTTGGGATGGCAAACGAGACGAGTTTGTCCGGAATCTGGACCTCGCCGCCAAACAAAACGGTTTCGTGCCCGAGGCCTTCGACCCCTGCAAGGAACTCGTTGCCCGTGAATACACCATTCAGGATGCCGACTATTTTGAGCCCATCCTCAACCAACTGGCCTCCAACTATGTAGTTCAAGAGGACAACAAAGTAATGGTTTACAACATTTTGCAAGTTGACAAGGACAATAGGGGAAAAACGGAGAAACTGCTCAACAACCTGGACAGCCATGTGTTTGCCTTCACCGACAGTTCCATCGCCTCCCGACTGGTGGAATCGCTGTCGCACGACTTCGACTATGTGCTCTACATCTGTGGGTTCATCGTCTTCGCCTTCTTGCTGTTTTCCTTCGGAAGGTTGGAAATCAGCATCATGGCGTTCCTGCCGCTATTCATCGCCTGGATTTGGATTCTGGGCATTATGGGCATTACAGGCATCCGCTTCAATATCGTAAATATCATACTGGCCACCTTCATCTTCGGTATGGGCGACGACTACTCCATTTTCGTAACGGAAGGGTTGATTTACGAATACACCTACGGCAAAAAGATGCTCTCGCAGTTCAAGAATTCCATCATTCTGTCGTCCTCCATCATGTTCATCGGCATCGGAATGCTGATTTTCGCAAAACATCCGGCCATGCGGTCGTTGGCGCAAGTCACCATCATCGGCATGATCACGGTAGTGCTGATGGCCTACATCGTGCCGCCCATCATTTTCAAATGGATCACCATGCGCAAGGGCAAACCGCGCCGCCAACCCATCACACTGAGCAGTCTGTTTCGCAGCGTTATCGGCTTCCCCTACTTCTTCTTCGGCGTGGTGGTGCTCTCCATAGGCGGTTTCTTCTGGCTCGTGATCGGCAAACGCACTGACGAGAACAAGTTGAAGTACCACAAACTGCTGCAGAAGATGATGTACTCCACGGCCCGAACCATACCTCGCTCGTCCTTTACTGTCGAGAACCCCAACAACGAGACTTTCGAGAAACCCAGTGTCATCATCTGCAACCACCAGTCGCATTTCGACCTGATGTACCTGCTGATGCTGCACCCGAAGATCATCGTGCTCACCAACGACTGGGCTTGGAACACCCCGCTCTACAAACGCATTGTGCGCAACGCCGACTACCTGCCCGCCTCCTATGGCATGGATTCCAATTTTCCGAAAATCCAGAATATGGTGGACAAGGGCTACTCGGTACTGGTGTTCCCAGAAGGTACCCGCTCGTTTGACCACACCATTGCACGATTCCACCAAGGAGCGTTCCATCTTGCCGACAAACTGGGACTGGACATCCTGCCCATCGTCACGCACGGCATCGGCGACATGTTCCCCAAGCGCGACACCTGCATCCACCGCGGAATCGTAACGGTTTCCATACGGGAACGCATACACCCGGACAATCCTGACTACAGGAAAGACAAGAGCACGCTGGAAACCACCCGACTTTTCCGCCGGTACTATGTGGAAGAATTCGGCAAACTAAAGGAACGCTGTGAAACTCCCGAGTATCTGAAAGACATCGTTTTCCACAATTACATCTACAAAGGGAAAGAAACTGAAGTGAAATGCAGGAGAAAACTGTCATGGATGAAAGAACTTACCGACAAGTTGGAGGAAATCCCGAACAACAGCCGTCTGCTTTATCTGCACTGTGGCAACGGCGAGTTCTCACTGCTTGCGGCCTTATGGAAAAAACATATTTCCGTCACCGCATACGATGCGGATGAGGACGCCATTGCCCTTGCCGACCACTGCTTTTCCAAACCCGACAACCTCACCTACACCTCCGAACTTCCCGACGAAACGGACTTTGACTTTATCATCAACGAAAAAGAACTGCTTGCCTAACCCGATATAACCCTTTAAAATGACACGCAACCAATACGATATTATCATTCTCGGAACCGGCCTCGGCGGACTGGTGTGTGGATACATTCTGAGCAAGAATGGTTTTAAAGTCTTGTTGGTCGAGAAAAACAAGCAATTGGGCGGATGCCTGCAGACCTTCAAGCGTTTCGGCGTGAAGTTTGACACGGGTATGCACTATATCGGCAGCATGGAGGAAGGACAGATTCTGCATCGGTTGTTCCGCTACCTGAACCTTTTGAATGATGTGCCTTTAAGCCGATTGGACGAAAATGGGTATGACATCCTCTCCATAGCAGGAGAGCAGTACCGCTACGCTTCCGGATACGAGCATTTTGTGGAAGGATTGTGCGAGAAATTCCCGTACAATCGGGATGATATCAACGAATATGTACACCAATTGCAAGAGATTGCCCAGGCATCTCCTCTGTACAACTTGAGAAAAGTGGAAGACCATGTCTTCATTGAAGCCGACTACATCAAGACCAGCATCAACGATTTCATCGCTTCCGTCACCCATAACTACCAATTGCAGAATGTTTTAGCTGGCAATCTGCCTTTGTACGCTGGTGTGAAGGACAAAACACCCACCTACATTCACGCGCTCATCAACAACTTCTACATCCAAAGCGCATGGCGTATCATCGGCGGCAGCGACGCCATAGCCAACTCTTTGGCAAAATCCATCCGGAACTTCGGTGGCGAGATTCTCAACGACAGCGAGGTGACCGAAATCGTATGCGACGACACCAAAGTCACGGGCATCCGGCTGAAAAACGGCAACTACATTGAAGCCAATTCGTTCATCTCCAACATCCATCCGCAAGCCACCCTTAATCTGCTCAACACCAATCTTATACGTAAAGCTTACCGCACCCGTATCAACGATTTGGACAACACCATCGCCAACTTCACACTCTACATCAAGTTCAAGGAGAAAGCCACGCCATACCTCAACTACAACTATTTTTACTACCAGCAGGATGATGTCTGGAAGGCAAATGACCGGAAGGCCGGCGCGCCCTTGCAAAGTTATCTGTTCATGCACCAATGTGCGGAACCGAACCAGCAGTGGGCCCAAAGCGCCGAAATGATCGGCTATATGAAGTTCGAGGAGGTGCAAAAATGGGCGGACACGACTGTTGGGCACCGCGGCAACGACTATCTTGACTTCAAACAAGCCACCGCCGAACACTATATTGATGTGCTGGAAAAATCATTCCCCGGAATCCGCTCCTGCATAGAAAGTTACGAAACCTCAACACCCTTAACCTACCGCGACTACACCGCCACTAAGGACGGGTCCATGTACGGCATCATCCGCGACAAGAACTTCCCGACACAGACACTCGTGTCGCAACGCACCAAAATCCCCAACCTGTTTCTTACAGGTCAGAACATCAACTCGCACGGCATCTTGGGCGTAACCATCGGCGCCGCCTTAACTTGTGCTGAGTTTCTGGGGTTGAATAAGATTATTGACGAAATAGAAGGGGATGTGAGAGGTAAGATGTGAGTTTCGAGTATATTATTAAGCAAATTAAAACAACAACAATATGAAACTGAAATTGATTTATCCGAAATGGAAAAAGTTACCCGGACAGACTACTTTTAATCTGCCCCCGCACGGGCCTGTGGTGTTCGCTGCCACGCTCCCCGAATATGTGGATGTGTCCTTCACCGACGAGAATGTGGAGGAACTCGACATGGACGAGGAGTGCGATGTGGTGGCCATCTCCATGATGCTGACCACGCAGGTGAAGCGAGGCTGGGCCATCGCCGACGCCTATCGCGCCAAGGGAATCCCCGTAATGTTCGGCGGTATCTCCACCATGCTGCACGCTGAAGAGACGCTGCAACATGCCGACAGCATCTTTTTGGGGGAATCAGAAGGGCGACAGGAGCAGGTTTTCCAAGACTTGCAAAACGGTTGTCTGAAGAAAGTCTATAACTACATGGGCCATCAGCCGGACATCGCGCTGGTTGGTCCCGCGCGCCGCGACCTGTATAAGCGCGAGCTATACAACCACAAGGGCGTGCAGATGGTTGACCTGTTCCACGCCTCACGCGGCTGCCGCTTCAGCTGCTACCCCTGCGCCGTCTCCTACCTCGGAGGCCGCTGCTTCCGTCCCAGACCCATCGACAAGACCATCGCCGACCTGGAAACCATCGATAACAACCGTCTGTTTATCGTCGATAACTCATTGGCACAGAACAAACAATGGGAAATGGACCTGTTCCGCGAGATGATTCCGTTGAAGAAAAAATGGATCAGCCATACCATTGAGGACGACCCAAAAGTGCTCGACCTCGCTGCGCAAGCCGGCGCCTGGTATGTGTATCAGGCCGTGTACGACACCTCCGACTACATCAAGGAACGCGTGAAACGCTACCACGACTACGGCATTGGCGTGGAGGGCACTATCCTCTTCGGACTGGACAACCAGACGGAGGACGACATCCTGCGCCTCATCGACTTCCTGCTCAAGATTGACCTCGACCTTGCCGAGTTCACCATCCTGGCCCCGTTCCCGCACACCAAGGCATACGACGACCTGATGCGCCAAGGCCGCATCTTCGACCACGACTGGGATCATTACAACGCCGGACAGGTGGTGTATCAGCCCAAGCACATGAGTCCGGAACGCCTGCAGGAACTTTATGAGTACGCATGGAGCGCCTTCTATCACGATGAGACTCAGGAGGAAAAGATGTTCAAACTCTTCACCAAAGTCATGCTCCGCGAGATGGAAGACGGCACTTACCGCCCCCGCGACCGAAAACTCGCCAACAAGAGCTTCGGCAAGGATGTGGACCGCAGCAAGAGCCATTTCAATGAATTCTAATGGATAATTAAGATTCCTTTTTTCCTCTTTAACCCATTTTACCTCTTTCACCACTTTAACCCAATCATAATGAAAGTACCTGAAAAATATTACGATGAAATCTTCGAGTTTGCCGGGCAGTGGGACATGCCCAGCGCATGTGGTTTGAAAACCATCTGTAAAAACGGTAAGACCTACATCATCACCACGGAGTTGTATCAGGAAAACCCTGGCACCTCCATCACCTATGCGGGCGGTTCGCTGATCAAACAAATTTGCGAGCGCAAAAACCTCGACATGCAGTCCATCATCTACATTGAATGCAATCCGAACACCAATTCCAAGCTCTCTTTTTACGATGAGGAGATGTTTCAGGTGTCATACGAGATTGTGGATGGCATGCCGACCAATCTTTCGTACCGCCAACTCAGCAAGGAAGAAATTCAAAACATTGTATCATAAACATTTATCAACCTCTAAAAAAACACCATTATGAAAAAGATTTTAGTTTTTGTTTTGGCCATCGGTATGGTCACTGCATTGCAAGCCCAGAAAGTTTCGGGCGATCTTTCCTGTCTCAAAGGACAGAAAGAAGTCAACATCACATTCTACTACAAGGGCGTCACCTATGACGGCGACAGCGAGGCCAAGTATCTGAAAGATGAAGACAAAGCCAAAGATCCGGAATGGAAAGCGGCTTGGACATCATCATTCCGCACAGATATTTGGGAGCCCCGGCTCATCGAAGATCTGAACAAGGAACTCAACGGTATGGAATGTGGAGATTTTGCAGATGCCGAATACACCATCATCGTGAAATTGATTGACATCGATCCGGGTACGTTTGCCGGCCCCATGTCGGTACCCGCCAGAGTCACGGCCACCGCTTCCATCGTAAAGACCGGTACCACCGCGCCCAAAGCCACCATCGAACTGAAAAAAATCTCGTATAAATATTTCATGTCGCCGAAACCCGAGGCACGTGTGGGAGAGGTTTTCAGCTGTATGGGTGAAGCTATTGGCAAAAAACTCAGTAAACTGAAATAATGAAACAGTATTTCCTGATTTTCATCAGCACTTTATGGGTTTTTGCCGCTTGCGCACAGCCAAAGCCCATCAAGTTATGGCAGGATGTGCAAGGCATAAAATCCCAGCCCACAAAAATGTACATCTATCCCGCACCCAAAATGAACAACACAGGCGTGGCGGTCATTGTGTTTCCCGGAGGCAGTTACAGCCATACCATGGGCATCGCCACGGAGGGTTTCGGTGTGGCCGAGTGGCTTAACGCGCAAGGTATCAATGTTTTTGTGGTAAAATACCGCACGGGCAACCGGGGATACCATCATCCGGCCATGATCCAGGATGCGCAATGCGCCATTCATTATGTGCGCCAACACGCCAAGGAGTATGGCATCAATCCCGACAAAGTAGGCACGATGGGATTCTCCGCCGGAGGCCATCTGGTTACCATGACCGGTGCCTTCGCCAAAGACAACTACATCGGCAAGGTGGGCATCAAAGACCGCATCTCCTTGAAACCCAATTTCGTAGTCCCAGTATATCCGGTGGTTTCCATGCGCGACGGCATTGCCCACGAACGTTCGCGCCGCAACCTGCTCACCCGCCACTACACGCAGGACGAAGTGACTCAATTTTCCATGGAGTTGAACATCCCTGCCGATATGCCCCCCACCCTTGTGGTCACCGCCAAGGACGACCCCGTAGTGAAATACGAGAACAGCGTGCAACTGGACCGCAGCCTCAGCAAGGCCAAAATCCCGCATAAATTCCTACTTTACGAGACTGGCGGACACGGCTACGGCATGGACGAGAGCAAAGCTCCCGAAGCCGGCAAGTGGAAATACGAATTTATCAAGTGGTTGAAAGAAATCAAAATCCTTTAACCCATTTCACCCCTTTTACCCCATTTACCCATTCAACATGAATTTCAATCCGGAAATCGAATATCAACCCAGAGCGGTCATCAAGAGTTTCCAAGAACAGAAGCTGAGAGAGCAACTGGCTTATCTCAAAAGTTATTCTCCTTATTATCAGAAACTTTTCAATGATCATCATATTGACATTAACAAAATTGAAAAACTGGAGGATCTGCGGCACATCCCGTTCACAGACAAAAAAGACCTGCAATTGCACAACTGGGACTTCCTGTGCGTTCCGAAGGAGAAAATCATCGACTACATCACCACTTCGGGTACGCTGGGCGACCCGGTGACCTTCGCCTGCACGGACAAGGATTTGGAGCGTTTGGCCTACAACGAGGCCGTGTCGTTCACTTGCGCGGGACTCAACTCGGGCAGTGTGTTGCAATTGATGACCACCATCGACAAGCGTTTCA
>DGGS01000230.1:0-4658 GCA_002392325.1 Bacteroidales bacterium UBA3868 | reverse complement strand
TTCATGGCGGGTCTGGCTTATTTCTTGGGGTTGCGCAAGATGGGCGCAGGCGTCATCCGTGTGGGCAACGGCATCCCCGAACTGCAATGGGACACCATACAGCGCATCAAACCCGACACCGTAATGTGCATTCCCTCGTTCATTCTGCGACTGATTGAATACGCTGAAGAGCACGGCATTGACTACCGGAACTCTTCCATCAAGCGCATCATCGGCATCGGCGAGGGCCTGCGCGACCAGAACTTTGAATTAAATTCGCTCGGCAAGAAAATCAAGGAGAAATGGGATGTTGACCTGTTTGCCACCTATTCCTCCACAGAGATGTCGGCCACCTTCTCGGAATGTGAGTACGGTTGCGGCGGGCACCACCATCCGGAGCTATTGATTGTGGAAATCATTGGCGAAGACGACCTGCCCGTGCCGGAGGGTGAAGTGGGCGAAGTGGTCATCACCACCCTCGGTGTGGAAGGTATGCCGCTGCTCCGTTTCCGCACCGGCGACATGGCGTGCATTCACCCTGAGCCATGCCAATGCGGGCGCCAGACATTCCGCATCAGCCCCATCGTGGGCCGCAAGAACCACATGATCAAGTACAAGGGCACCACACTTTACCCACCAGCGATGATTGAAGTGCTGACCAACGCCAACTATGTGGAAAACTATTACATCACGATTAGCACCAACGAAACCACCGAAACCGATGATGTGACCATCACCGTAGGATTGCGCCAAGAACCTGATTTTGATGTAATTAAGGACTTGAAAGACCGTTTCCGCGCCAAGATCCGAGTTGCCCCGCAAATCGTCATCGCACCTGTGGATGACATCCGCAAGGTGAACTTCCCAGCCATGAGCCGTAAACCCGTCACCTTCATTGACAACCGCAAGCACTAAAACCTGTTGACCGTCATGTTTGAAGAAACCCGACCATACTTCGACAGCGAGATTCCCGCCGCCATTGCACGCGTAGCGGAGAACCCTTTTTTCCCATCCATCGTGAAATACCTTTTTCGGGGTGTGGACTTCCAGCAGTTCAAAGCCGAGTTCCTCAAAATTTCCACCATTGACGAATTTCAGCAAAATGTGATGCTGAAGGCCATTTGGAGCATCGTGCACAAAAGTTGCACCGAGTTCACATGGGAGGGGTTCGACCGATTGGACAATAGCCACCGCTACCTGTTCATCGCCAACCACCGCGACATTCTCTTGGATGCCGCACTTCTACAGATTGTTTTGAATGCCAACCACATACAAACATCAGAAATCACCTTCGGCAGCAATTTGATGCAAGGCGACCTTGTCATTGACATCGGCAAGATGAACAAGATGTTCCGCATTGTGCGCGGTGGCACCGTACACGACTTCTACCGCAATTCCATGGAGGTGTCATCCTACATGCGACATGCCTTGTTGGAGAAGGGCGAGTCGGTATGGATCGCGCAGCGTAACGGACGCACCAAGAACGGGGATGACCGTACGGCCAATGCGATACTGAAAATGTTCTCCATCAGCAGTCTGAAACCATTTGTGGAGAATTTGGGCGAACTCAACATCACACCGGTTGCCATTTCGTATGAGTTCGAGCCCTGCGACTTCATGAAAACTCAAGAGTTATACATCTCCCAATACCAGCAATACATCAAGGAACCAGGCGAGGACTTGCGCAGCATATTACAGGGCATCACCCAGTTCAAGGGTAATGTACACCTTTCCGTAACCCCCACCATCACGCGGGAAGAGCTTGCCGAGTGTGACCTGCAGGAGAAGAACCAGAAATTCTCCAGTTTGGCCGCCATCATTGACCAGCGCATCCACAGTCATTATAAAATATGGAACAACAACTATATAGCGTATGACCTTCTGAACAACAGCCAACAATATGTCAATCGTTATACCACCACGGAGAAAGACGCTTTTGTCCAATATATGGAAAATGGGTTAAAGGGATTGCGCGGGGAACCTGATGAACTACGGAGTTTGTTCTTGAGAATATACGCTGGAGCAGTGTGCAATTCCATTCCAAAATAATTTTTTTTCAGTATCTTTGCCGCCATAAACAAAATTAAGTTTCACTTCAATCAAAAAACAAAGTATGAAAAAGAATAATCCCATTGAAGAGGCAAAACGGTATGTTGCCAATGCCCACGAAGTCATTTTGAAAGCCGGATACGACCCGGAATTGAAGATGTATGTGGACGACAAATATGTGAAGATGGCCGGGAACACACTCTGGAACGGATGTCTCATCGCGCTGGATGCTGTGCTTAATGTGCGAGAGAAACAAAAGGGACGGCCATCCATCAAAAAATATGAGGAGGCCGCCAGCAAACGAGACAAGGAACTGCTCGTTTTCATAACAAACGGCTATAGTACCCTGCATCTTAACATGGGTTATGACGGCACTCAGGTGAAGAAAACCTGCGATGCAGGGTTTGAACTGGCGGATGCCATCATCAACCGATGCGCCACATTATATAAAAATTGATTATTATGAGCGAAGAACAATTTATAGACTATGTAAAGATATTTGTCCGGTCGGGCAACGGCGGTGCCGGATCCGCGCACTTGGCACGCACGGCCAGGAATCCGAAAGCCGGTCCTGACGGAGGCGACGGCGGCAAGGGCGGCAGCATCATCGTAAGGGGCAACCGCAACCTGTGGACCCTCCTGCACCTGCGCTACACCAAGCATGTGTTCGCCGAGAATGGCGGCAACGGGCAGAAAAACCAATGCTTCGGCAAGAACGGCGATAACGCCATCATTGAAGTGCCGCTGGGCACCATCATCAAGTTGGTGGACACCAACGAAGTGGTTGGTGAAGTGATGGAAGACGGTCAGGAGATCATCGCCATGAAAGGCGGGCGCGGAGGCCTCGGCAATGTGCACTTCAAGAGCGCCACTATGCAAACTCCCCGTTTTGCGCAGCCTGGTGAACTGGGCACTGAAGGTTGGATCTCTTTGGAACTGAAGGTGTTGGCCGATGTGGGACTCGTGGGGTTCCCCAATGCGGGCAAGTCCACTCTCATCAGTCAACTGTCGAACGCGCGTCCTAAAATCGCCGACTACCCCTTCACCACGCTCAAACCAAACCTGGGCATGGTGGCTTACCGGGAATTCCAGTCATTCGTCATCGCTGACATTCCCGGTATCATTGAAGGCGCCTCCGAAGGCAAAGGCATCGGCTTGCGCTTCTTAAGACACATTGAGCGCAACTCCGTACTGCTGTATATGATTCCCATTGCGGACAACGAAGGCACTCGCACCGCTGAGACCATACTCAAAGAATACGAGATTCTGCGACACGAGTTGGAAGCGTTCAATCCCGAACTGCTGGACAAGAAATACCTTGTTGCCATCACCAAGTGCGACATGGCCCCTGCGGATGAAATTGACGAAATTATGAAAAAATTGTCAAAAAAGCTTCCGGTTATCAACATTTCATCTTTAACAAACTACCATCTTACTGAAATAAAAGACCAGTTATGGGGTTTATTAAACACCTAAAGTATTATTTTAAATATCTGATAATAAATATTTTATGGTAAACAATTCTTTTTTTTCAAAAAAAATATCCCATATCAACTTTCGATATTAAAAAAAATGTATTTTTGCAGCGTCAAAAAGAACGAAAAAAAAGTAGATAAGAAATGGCAAAGAAAGTAAAAGAAGCTCGTCAACAAGTCATCTTGGAATGCACTGAGCAAAAGGCAAGTGGCGTACCGGGAATGTCCAGATATATCACTACAAAGAACAGAAAGAACACTCCCGACAGATTGGAACTGATGAAATACAATCCCTATCTGAAGAAAATGACATTACACAAAGAAGTTAAATAATTTAAAACGATATAGAGATGGCAAAGAAGGTAGTTGCAACGTTGAAAAGAGAAGGTGGTGTCACCTATACCCGCGTGGTGAAAATGGAACGCTCACCGAAAACTGGAGCTTACACATTCAAAGAAGCTGTTGTAGACTCCACCACTGTTAAAGACTTTTTGGCTAAAAAGTAATATTTTGTTTTCATGGTTGAAAGAAGGTGGGCCTCCCGGTCCGCCTTTTTTCGTTTTAGGGATATGGTTCGTCTAAAATAAAATTATGCTGATAGCATTATGCTGTTAGCATAATTTTATTTATCTTTGCAACTGCTTTAGCCCGAGTGGCACGCACCCTATCAAAATCATCACTTATGGGATTCTTTTCTATATTTTCAAAAGAGAAAAAAAAGGAACTGGACGAAGGGCTCCAGAAATCCAAAGAGAGTTTTTTCGCCAAACTCGCCAAAACCGTCGTCGGAAAATCCAAGGTTGACGACGATGTGCTCGACAACTTGGAGGAGGTGCTTGTAACCTCCGATGTGGGCGTGGAGACCACCCTGCGCATCATTGAGCGCATCGAGGCGCGCGTGTCTCGCGACAAGTACATCGGCACCGAGCAACTCAACGCCATCCTCAAGGAGGAGATTGCCGGACTGCTGCTGGAAAACGACATCGAGAAGGCCAACGACTTTGTGATCCCGAAGTTGGAGACCCCCTATATCGTGCTTGTAGTGGGCGTGAACGGTGTGGGCAAGACTACCACCATCGGCAAGCTGGCGTACCAGTTCAAGAAGAAGGGATATTCGGTCACGCTGGGCGCCGCCGACACCTTCCGCGCCGCCGC
>DGGS01000137.1 GCA_002392325.1 Bacteroidales bacterium UBA3868 | reverse complement strand
TTCAGCCGCGACATCGCCGAATTTTGGCGCAGATGGCACATCTCACTGACCACTTGGTTCCGCGACTATGTCTATATTCCCCTTGGCGGAAGCCGGGTATCAAAAGGGAAGATTATTCGTAACACATTCATTATCTTTCTTTTAAGCGGATTTTGGCACGGCGCGAATTGGACCTTTATCGCTTGGGGCGCATACCATGCTATTCTATTCCTGCCCCTGATCCTAATGGGTAAGAACAGGAAGTATTTGAATGAGGTGGCAGAAGGCAAAGCGCTACCCTCCCTGAAAGAAACCGGACAGATGCTACTGACCTTCATGCTGGCCACCGCCGGATGGATCATTTTCCGCTCCGATTCCATTGCTCAGGCATGGCAATATTTTGGCCAAATCCCGCATCTTGGCACCCCTTATACAGAAGGGCTGTTAACTATAACCCTTCTAACGGCCGGAATGTTTGTCGTGGAATGGGTGCAACGGCAACGCGAGCATGGCCTTGATTTGCAAATGCTTAAATCCCACATACTCAAATTTTCCATCTATTACATTATCATTTTCATCCTCTTCCTCGTTCAAAAAGGGGCTGAATCTTTCATCTATTTCCAATTTTAAATGAGAACATTCCTACTGCGCTCCATATTGTTTTTCGGCATCTTGTTTCTTCTGGCATGGTCAGCGGATATTTGGATTACACGCCAATTCAAAAAGTTGGACTCTTCGCCCTTTGGAAATTGGAATGACATATACAGTTCAAGCATCCAAAGTGACATTCTCATTTTAGGCAGTTCCCGGGCCTATGTTCAGTTCAACCCACGCATATTGGACAGTGTTCTGCATGTGAACAGCTATAACTTGGGCATGAATGGCAGGGCTGTGGAATCGCAAGTAATCAAATACCACACCTACCGGCGCAAGCATAATACCAAACCCAAACTTATTCTTTTTGAAATATATCAAGGCACGCTGGACACCAGCAACGGGTTCGACCGCCTGCAATTCGTGCCCTATCTCAAAGATCCGATGCTATGGAACGACATCCGCAAGGTGGATGGATTTTCGTGGGCCGACTGCTTCATCCCCTGCTGGCGGTACAGCCACTACAAAAAAGATGTGGCGGATATCATCAAGGGCAAATCCGCTTATTGCGATCCGAAATACACGCTATATAAGGGTTTTTGCGACTTTGACAAACCTTGGGATGGCAGTAAACTGGCCAAAATCGACACACTGCATTACAGCAGGATACCCTCTGCCATTAACGAGTTGAAACAATTCTTGAAGGAATGCCAAGAGGACAGCATTCAAGTGGTGTTTGTTATCGCACCTTACTATATCGGTGCCACTCGGAAAATCGACGATATTGACGGCATGTACAACCTGTTCTATTCCATCACAGAACCTTATCAAGTGCCTATCATGGATTACACCAACAATCCACTATCGTGCGACACCGCTTATTTTTACAACAATTCGCATTTGAACCGTAAAGGCGCCACATTGTTCTCTTTAAAGTTAGCGCATGACCTCGATTCCCTGCACCTGATACCAGGCGAAGGAAACTGTACGGTTCCGAAATATGTCCGAAAATATGACCTATAGGTTTGTCAGCACATTCAAGGCTTCCGGGACAACCTCGATTCGATAACTGCCCGTAGGCAACAGTTCTCCCTCCACCTCGCTCCGGAGCAATTCTTTTGAGGAGACATCCAAATGATTCACCCGACAAGTTTGGATTCCCTTGATAGACATCACATGTTCGCCCGAAAAAATCTTTTTGAAATTCTTGAACACCGTCCAAATGTTCACATTGGGAATCACGACCACATCCATCAAGCCGTCATCGGGCACAGCCATGGGCACCTGGCGCATACCTCCACCATTGTATTGGCAAATACCCGCCACCATCAGGAA
This sequence comes from Bacteroidales bacterium UBA3868, assembly GCA_002392325.1. GTDB lineage: Bacteria > Bacteroidota > Bacteroidia > Bacteroidales > WCHB1-69 > F23-D06. Next base: position 3,233 of record DGGS01000137.1, on the reverse strand, counting down.
AGATTTTCCATTAAACTCAAAATCAGGAGCATGTACCATGAGGGGTTGGCTTTTGAAACTGAAAATTGTGCGGATAAGACTTAAAACATATACTGAAACGCCCAAAAAATGAGGTTTTTTGTGTGTCACATCGTAAATAACTTCGGCATCAAAACCAAAACCGGCAATATTGATGAAATAGCGATGTGCTTTCTCATTCCCATCCTGAAGTGTACGGACCATGCCGATATCATGTTGGATGAAATGGCCGTTGAGGAAGATTTCCAAATTGTCACTAAGAGTCGTAGAGAAGTTATGTGTGCGGGCCCAATCGTTGCCGCGTCCCACAGGCATTACGGCAAGGTAAACTTCTTCAAGAGACACTCCTGATTCGCAAATACCGTTGACCACCTCGTTGAGTGTGCCGTCACCGCCCAACACCATCAGATGCCGATGACCATCCTGACAAAGTTGGCGGGCGGTTTCTATACCCTTGCGCGGAGCATCCGCCAGATGCAGGATATAATGAACATTCTTTTCCTGGAACAGTTTCTCGATTTCATGCCATATTCCCATGCACTTGTGTTCTCGCGCGTTTGGATTGAGAATCACCTGCCATGTAAAATGCGTAACATTCAAGTTATTCGTAGTCATTATAAAAAATCACTTATTTTCACATAAAGCCAACGCTTTTTCCGCAGCAGCCTGCTCGGATTTCTTTACAGAAAATCCCAATCCTTCCGATATTTCATCCCCATCCAGTTTGACAACGCTTCTATACAGACGATCACGCTCATCCTTTGCAATCGCATTCTCAAACTGCACTTTATGTTTGTGTTTCTGAGCCCAAATCAAGAGACGACTCTTGTAATCGTCATCCTCCTCATAGACAGTATCCATGTCAAGATGTGTGAGGAAAACGCGGTTGATAATGATGTCGTATGTTTTTTTGTACCCATGGTCCAGGTAAATAGCGCCAACCACAGCCTCGAAAGCGTTGCCGTCAACTGAATTGCCGGCATTATGCGGATCCATTTTGATCATGTCATGCAGACCCAGTTTCCGGGCCAGGTTATTGAGCATATTACGGTTCACCAGTTTGGAGCGCATACGGGTAAGCACGCCTTCGGTTTCCAAGGGATATTTATGGAACAGGAAATCGGCGGTCACGGCACTCAGCACAGCGTCGCCCAAATATTCAAGGCGCTCGTTGTTCAATTTTCCGCATACCACATTATTGTCCGAACTGGAACGGTGAATCAACGCCACCTTGTAGAGTTCCGTGTTTTTGACACGCAAGCCAAAGACATTGCGGAAAAAAGCGCGGATTTCCTTGTCGGTATGTTCCATAAGAATTATTCGTACTTCTTGTATATAAGCGAAACATTGTGTCCGCCGAAACCAAATGAGTTGGTAAGTCCCACCTTCACCTCGCGGTGCACAGGACCGTTGAGGGCATAATTCCAATTCTGGGGAAGTCGAGGGTCAAGATGCTCAACATTGATAGTGGGGTGCACCACGCTGTCTCTCATCGAAAGCAGAATAGCGATGCTCTCCACCGCCGCGCCGGCACCCATCAGGTGACCGATCATGGATTTGGTGGAATTGAACACCATTTCCTCGGCATGGGAACCAAACACGCGCTGAATGGCCACACACTCCGAAAGGTCGCCAATAGGAGTGGAAGTGCCATGCATGTTGATATAGTCAACCTCTTCGGGGCGTATCTGGGCGTCTTCCAAAGCTTGCTCCATGGAAATCACCGCGCCGTCACCGTTGGGGTTCGGGGCCGTGGCGTTGTAGGCGTCTGCGGACATGCCCACGCCGACCAGTTCGCCATATATTTTGGCTCCTCGCGCCAGTGCGTGTTCCAGTTCCTCCAGCACCAATGTGCCCGAACCCTCGCCCATCACAAAACCATCGCGGTCCACATCAAAGGGTCGCGAAGCGTGCTTGGGATCGTCATTGCGGGTGGAAAGGGCGCGCATGGAGTTGAACCCGCCGATAGCGGTTTCCACGATGCTGGCCTCAGTACCGCCGGTCAGGATTACATCCGCCTTGCCCAACTGGATCAGGCGCATCGCATCACCAATGGCGTTGCCTGACGAGGCGCATGCGGAACTGGTCACATAGGCAGGGCCCTGGATACCGAATTTCAAGGAAATGTACCCCGTCACCATATCCGCCAAAACCTTTAGCAGCAGATAGGGACTGAATCTGGGAGTGTAATCATTGGAGTAAAACGCGTAAGCGGAATCCATCATGGAGGTGAATCCTCCGACGCCAGTGCCGAAAATGACACCCACGCGCCGTTTGTTCATCTCATCAAGTACAAGACCTGAATCGCGCAAGGCCTCCATCACGGAGACCATCGCGTATTGGGCACACGGATCCATGCGCTGCGCCTCTTTGCCAGGAAGATAGTCCAAAACATTGAACCCTTTCAGTTCGCAGGCAAACCGCGTCTGAAATTTCTCCGGATTGAAATGCGTTATATAGTCAGCGCCGGAAACACCTTGCAAAAGGGAATTCCAATAAGAATTAACATCGTTACCGATCGGAGTCAACGCTCCAAGACCGGTAACGACCACACGTTTGAGCTCCATCACTCAATATATAAAGACAGGATTTTATTTGGAAGCCACTTGACTTTCAATATAGGCAACTGCGTCACCTACGGTCATGATTTTTTCGGTTTCCTCATCCGGGATCTTGATTCCGAAAACGTTTTCAAATTCCATAATCAGTTCCACGGTATCCAAAGAATCAGCTCCGAGGTCATTGGTGAAACTTTTTTCAGGAGTCACATCAGCAGCGTCAACGCTAAGTTTTTCAGCTATGATGGATTGTACTTTTTCTAGAATTTCTGACATAATAGTGAATTTTAAAATCGCCGGCAAAAATACACTTTTTTTTAATATTCAACTTTTTTTTGAAAAAGTGAGAAAAAAAACAAAACGAGGGTGGCAAGTCACAAAAAACGCAGTCATGAATCAATTTCTGACAAAACCCAGCGGCCAATGGTCAGAAAAACAATTTGAAACCTATGGCAAACCATGGTGTCCTGGCCATTTAAATAAAAATTATTTTATTGATAATTAGATATTTGAATGAAAAAATCAAAAAAAACGCCACAGAATTGTTGCACCGATTGAAAAAAAGACTATTTTTGCGGCCTCAAACAAAGAGAGGTTCTTTGAAAAAAAATTGCAGTGCCGATATAGCTCAGTTGGTAGAGCAGCTGATTTGTAATC
>DGGS01000089.1 GCA_002392325.1 Bacteroidales bacterium UBA3868 | reverse complement strand
TGAAAATATGAAAAGACTTTTATCCTTATTGCTGATATTAATGCTGGGAATGTTTTCCTATCAGGTATCGGCACAACAAAATGACGGCAATATGATGCCAGGTAATGGTGCGGTTACTACCGACCCGATAGTGACAACTGCTCCTGTCAGCAATTTGATGCCCAATTCCGCTACGCTGAACGCTACCATCACAAATCCCGACAATGTCAATATCACAGAAATGGGGTTTGAGTGGAGGAAAGTCATGGGTGGTTATAACACTACGGTAACGGGTACTGGAAACGGGAATATGTTTTCTGCCACGCTCAATAATCTGACGCCTAATACGAGTTATCTGTACAAGGCCTACATTTTCTTCAACGGCACTACTATTTATGGCGAAGAGGTGTATTTTACGACGCCTGAGGAAGGCAGTCAGTGCCCTGCTCCGACAAACCTGATTGCTTACGCATCAACATCTAGTGTGACATTGTTATGGCAGCAGGAAGCCAATACTGCTAATGAGTGGGAGGTCCGCTACCGTCAGGCCACGGAGTCCGATTGGAGTGTCTATAATACGACTTCCACGACCATTACATTGGAAGATTTAGTTCCTGATACTGACTATGAGGCCTATGTGGTGGCACACTGTACCAATTCTATGACCAGCGAACCATCCAACACGGTGACCTTCCATACTGAAATTTGCGGCATCCAGGATTATCTGGAGCATAATCTCATCCTCTATCCGAACCCTGCCACCGAATTGGTGAGCGTGGCAACCGACGATGCCAGCATCCGGATTACGGGTGTGGAGGTGTACAACCTGTATGGCCAGTTGCTCAATGCCATAGTTTCCGAAGAGAATCCTATGCGCATCAATGTCAGCGGTTTGGCCGACGGTATGTACTTTGTACGCATCACGACCGACAGCGGAGTGGTGACGAAGAGTTTTGTGAAGAGATAATCGTTGGCAATAGCCCATTGGCTATTAACTTTGAGAAAACGTGCGATTTAGGACACCCGTGGTCGCACGCTGTTTTTGAAGGGGGGCTTTAATAATGCCTCAACTCCTCCGTTCCAAAATGAAAAACGGAAATCCTGATGATGCGCTCGTCACCATCAAGAATAAACCAAGGGTTTTGGAATGGGTGTGTGGAATTCCGCAGGATGTGCATATCCCGGGCGGGTGTGTTTCCCTCCACACACAGGATGGCAACCTTTCCCGCTCTGTTTTTTGCCACATCCACTACCATGATAGCGTGGCCATATTGGTGACTGTCGCGCGCTGGATAGACTAACACATCGCCCGGCTGCACATCTTGGATGGTCCTGGGCTTCGTTTCGTGGTAAAGTGAGAATGTATTGCACATGCCATAGACTTTCTTCAAGAAACGCTCGAGGTCGGTTCTGTTTTCACTGCCTTGGTATTGCAGGGTTTGTCCATTGACATCGGTGAAATGGATGTCATTATAGCGTCCTTTTTTGTACAAATACTCGGCTCGGATTCTCATGGTGACATCGGCGCACTGCTCGGAGTTAGAGAGCAAAGGCATGTCCACAACACCTGTCGAGAGCCACTGGTAATTGGCGTCTCCGCCTGTATAAAGTTGGACTTTGCTCCCTTTGGGTTTCAAGGGTAATGCGCGAAGAAAGGTGGTGTAATCGCCCGCCTGCGCCGCCACGCGTGTGTAACCGATGGGTGCTGGAATGTCGCCCACGCATGAGGCGTTCCACCTGTTGCTGGCTTGCGAGGATTTCATCCACCATACCCAAACGCCTCCCACCAGCATGATGCCGAGGAGTACGAGCAGAAGCACTATCCGCCAAGGCGATGTCTTTCTCATTATATGACTGTAATCTTCTTATACCGAATCCGTTTCGGTGTCACATTGCCGAGACGCATTTTCTTGTTCTCCTCGTATTCGGTGTAACTGCCCTCGTAGAAATAGACCTGCGAGTCGCCTTCAAAAGCGAGGATGTGTGTGCAGATACGGTCCAGAAACCAGCGGTCGTGGGAGATGACCACCGCGCAGCCCGCGAAGTTCTCCAAACCCTCCTCCAACGCGCGCAGCGTGTTCACATCAATGTCGTTGGTCGGTTCGTCCAAGAGCAGCACATTGGCTTCCGATTTCAAGGTCAAGGCTAAGTGCAGACGGTTGCGCTCGCCACCGGACAACACGCCGGCTTTCTTGTTCTGCTCCGTGCCGCTGAAGTTGAATCGTGACAGGTATGCGCGCGAGTTGATGAGCCGTCCGCCCATCATAATCTGCTCGTTGCCTTCCGAAACCACTTCCCAAACGCTCTTTTCAGGATCGATAACCGTGTGCTGCTGGTCGATGTAACCCACCTTCACGGTTTCGCCGACCTTGAAATCACCACTGTCGGGTTTGTCCAACCCCATAATGAGGCGGAAGAGGGTGGTCTTGCCGGCGCCGTTGGGTCCGATGACACCCACGATGCCGTTGGGCGGCAGATTGAAGTTGAGGTCGTCAAAGAGTAACTTGTCTCCAAATGCCTTGCGCACATGCTGCGCCTCGATGACATTGTTGCCCAAGCGCGGACCATTGGGGATGAAGATTTGCAAGGTTTCCTCCTTCTCCTTCACATCCTCGTTGAGCAACTTGTCGTAAGCGTTCAAACGGGCCTTCGACTTGGCGTGGCGCGCTTTTGGTGCCATGCGCACCCATTCCAACTCTCGCTCCAGTGTCTTCATGCGCTTACTTTCCTGTTTCTGTTCCATGGCCAAACGGTTGGATTTCTGTTCCAACCAGGATGAGTAGTTCCCTTGCCAAGGAATGCCTTCGCCACGGTCCAATTCCAGAATCCAGCCGGCCACATGGTCGAGGAA
>DGGS01000122.1:4903-9391 GCA_002392325.1 Bacteroidales bacterium UBA3868 | reverse complement strand
TCGCGGAACTCCTCGTCTTTCTCGTTGGCCACAATCTCCTTGGCGTTGGCAATGTTGCCAATCACATCCTTGTACTTTTTGTACGCATCCACCACCGCCTGCAAATCCTTGTAGTCCTTGCTCATCTTGATGAATTTCTTCATGTCGGACATGGCGTCCGGCTGGGCAATGTCCTCTCCAATCTGCAACCAACGTTGATATATGAGTTCTAATTTCTCCAGTAAATCGTTCATAAAAAGGGGGTTTTCAAATTCGGGTGCAAAATTACAAAAAATTCAGATTTTTTATGCTATTTTTGCACCCTCTTTTCGAATGCCTGCCATATTATGGAAGATAACACGTATGCAGAAGATTCACTGATAGTTACCGGCGCAAGAGAGAATAATCTCAAGAATGTGTCCGTGACTATTCCGCAGCAACAACTGGTCGTGGTTACCGGTTTGAGTGGCAGCGGCAAGTCATCACTGGCATTCGATACCATTTATGCCGAAGGACAACGCCGGTATATGGAAACGTTCTCCGCATACGCCCGCCAGTTTATCGGCCATCTGGAACATCCGGATGTGGACAAAATATCCGGACTTAACCCTGTGATCTCCATTGAGCAGAAAACGGTCAACAAAAATCCTCGTTCCACGGTGGGTACGATTACAGAAGTATATGATTTTCTGCGACTTCTGTATGCCCGCGTGGCGGATGCCTATTCGTATAATACCGGAGAAAAAATGGTCCACTATTCCGAAAAGGAACTTATTGACCTGATTCTGACGCAATATGATGAGCGCCACATCACGCTGTTGGCCCCTATCGTGAAACGACGCAAAGGACACTATAAAGAACTCTTTGAGAATCTGCGTAAACAGGGTTTCACCCGCGTGCGCATCGACGGCTCTATGCGCAAACTGCTCCTCAATATGCAGGTTGACCGCTATAAAATACACGATATCGAACTGGCAATCGATACGCTTAATGTCACGCAGTATTCCACGATGCGGGTGACCAATAGCATCCATTTGGCCATGAAGTTCGGCAAAGGGTCCATTATGGTGCTGGACAACGATTCAGGAGAGGTGAAGAACTATAGCAAGTTCCTCATGTGCCCTACAACCGGCATCTCATACCCTGAACCGGAACCCAACAGTTTTTCGTTCAATTCCCCATACGGGGCGTGCGAACATTGCAGTGGCTTGGGTGTGGTGTCGGAAGTGGATGTGGAAAAAATAATCCCGGATCCCTCAAAATCTATCAAAAACGGCGGTATCGCAGTTATAGGAGAGTATAAGAACACGCTGTTGTTCAGAGAGTTGGATGCTTTGGCCGAGAAATACCATTTCAAGTTGTCCGATCCCATAAGCGAGCTTTCGGAACAGAATTTGAATATGGTGCTGTACGGATCGCCAGAATGGTTGTATGTGAAACGCGAGTATGAGGGCCTTGCCCCGATGAAGAAATCGTTTGAGGGTGTGGTGAACTACATTCAAACGCTCAATGCGGATAACATACCGGCTTCCATGCGCAAGTGGATCAACCAATTCATCAATATGGGAACCTGTCCGCATTGCGGTGGCACCCGCCTGAAAAAAGAAGCGCTCTATTTCCGATTGGACGGCAAGAACATCGCCGAACTGGCTCACATGGACATCTCGGAACTGGCAGATTGGATTAAGGAATTGCCCAAGAAACTCGATCCCGCCAAAAAGCGTATCGCCTCCGAAATTATTCGTGAGATTTCGTTCCGACTGAACTTCCTTTGCAATGTGGGCATTCAGTACTTGTCGTTGGACCGTTCCGCGGCGTCGCTCTCCGGTGGAGAGGCGCAACGCATCCGCCTGGCCACCCAAATCAGTTCCCAACTGGTGAATGTGATGTATATTCTGGACGAACCGAGCATCGGTCTCCATCAGCGCGACAACCATCTCCTTATCCAATCGCTGAAGGATTTGCGCGACTTGGGAAACTCGGTGATTGTGGTGGAGCACGATCGCGACATGATGCAAGCCGCCGACTATATTGTGGATATCGGTCCTGCGGCAGGCGAGCGGGGAGGTGAAGTGATGGCCAGCGGCTCGTATGAGGATATTTTGAAAGCGGATACCCTTACCGCAGATTATCTGAACGGAAAAAAGAAGATAGAAGTGCCTGCGGTACGCCGCTCAGGGAATGGGAATTTTCTGACTTTGATTGGCGCTAACGGCAACAACCTCAAAAATGTTACGGTGCAATTCCCTTTGGGAACCTTGATCTGTGTGACCGGTGTTTCGGGAAGTGGAAAATCAACATTGATTAATGAGACACTGTATCCGATTCTGAATCAATATGTTTACCGTTCGGAAAAGAAACCGTTGGAATATGCGGAAATTGACGGTTTGGAATATATTGACAAAATTATAGAAATAAACCAACAACCCATTGGCCGCACACCACGTTCCAACCCGGCCACCTATGTGGGGGTGTTTGATGATATACGCCGATTGTTTGCCGATATGCCCGAATCCAAAATCCGGGGCTACAAGCCCGGTCGCTTCTCCTTCAATGTGTCCGGCGGACGCTGCGAGGAGTGCAAGGGTGCTGGTGTGCAAACCATCGAGATGAACTTCCTGCCAGATGTGTATGTGACCTGTGAGAAGTGTAATGGAAAACGATATAATAGTGAGACACTGGAAGTTAGGTACAAGGGAAAATCCATTAACGATATTCTGGAAATGGATATTGAACATGCGATTCCCTTCTTTGAGAATATTCCGTCCATTGTAGGCCCACTGCAAACCATGGCCGATGTGGGTCTCGGTTACCTACGCCTCGGACAATCCTCCACCACACTCTCTGGCGGCGAAGCGCAACGCGTGAAACTGGCGGCGGAACTTTCGAAAAAAGAGACCGGACAAACCGTCTATATTTTGGATGAGCCTACAACCGGCCTTCATTTCCATGATATCGCCATTTTGATGGATGTGCTCAACAAACTGGTGGACAGAGGCAATACGGTGATTGTGATTGAACACAACATGGATGTGATTAAGATGGCCGACTGGATTATCGACATGGGTCCCGAGGGAGGTCGCTCCGGCGGTGAACTGCTGGCCGAAGGCACACCCGAACAGATTGTGGATAAAGGAGTTGGCTATACCGCTGAATTTTTGGCTAAAGAACTTGCCCTATGATAAAAAAGATGTCGCAATTTTTGGATATGGATGATGTGCTCTACCAGTTGGAACGCGCCCGCTATGTCTTGTTGCCTGTTTCATACGACGGGACCAGCACCTTTGTGAAGGGCGCCGACAAAGGGCCGCAAGCCATTCTGGACGCGTCCGACAGTTTGGAACTTTACGACGTGCAATATGCTATGGAAGCCTGCAACGCCGGAATCCATACGGATCATTATGGCTATGATTTTTCTTCCCCGGATACGATGGTGGCATCCGTTTGTAGAAGGGTCCGTCATTTTCTGGAGCAGAAAAAGTTTCCCATACTGTTAGGCGGTGAGCATTCTGTCTCGGTGGGCGCCATCCGTGCGCTGAGCGAGCAATTTGAGAATCTGACCGTGCTGCAGATTGATGCGCACGCCGATTTGCGTGACGAGTATCACGACTCCATATACAACCACGCTTGTGTGATGCGCCGCGCGCAGGACTATGCCCGTGTGGTGCAGGTGGGCATCCGCAATGTGTGTACGGAGGAGATGCACAACCTCGTGCCCGAAAATGTCTTCTATGCGCACGACATCTACGATAATGACCTTTGGATGGATAAGGCGGTGGAGCGGCTCACAGACAATGTCTATGTCACCTTCGATTTGGATGGTCTGGATCCCTCCGTTTTGCCAGCTACCGGAACTCCGCTGCCGGGAGGTTTGCAATGGTATCCAACCCTGAAATTTTTGGACAAGGTGTTCCGCCAGCGCCATGTGGTAGGCTTCGATGTGGTGGAACTCTGCCCGCAGGCTGATAGCAAAGTGTCGGATGTCTTGGCCGCCACACTGGTCTATAAAATGATCAATATGAATGAAAAATACAAATAATTCATTATTAACATAATAATCTTTTTTTTTGGAAAAATGAAAAAGTTATACGTAATGATTATGCTGTGTCTGTTTTGCCTGACAACAGCTTTCGCCCAAAATTCAAAATCAGGGCTTTCTTTCCAATTTGGTGCTATTCTTCCGTCCGCTCAGTTTGATGAGTATCCGGCTTTGTCCTGGCCTCTCCCAGGTGCTTTCCAATTTGATTTTTCGAATGCTGGCGGCGCCATGCTCGGAGCTTCTTTTGGAATAAAATATACCTATACATTCAACAAAACTGCCCTTGAAGGCAAAGGTCTTGGAATCTTCATCTCTGCTGATGGTATGTGGAACGCTCTCCAGAAGGACATCCGCAATGAGTATGACAAAATAAATATGACCAAACCTATGTATGTGAATATTCCTATCATGGTGGGTATTAATTACACGACACAGTTTAGCAAATCGTTCGGATTTTGGGCAGAGGGTGG
>DGGS01000122.1:0-4791 GCA_002392325.1 Bacteroidales bacterium UBA3868 | reverse complement strand
TCAACTATAAAATGAGTGCTGAATTTGCCGTTGAAGCAGGCGCAGGCATTATTTTAGGCCGTACCGTTAGCCTGGGTGCGCATTACTATTGGATGGGGAATCACGACATTTTCATGAAAACGAATACGGACATCCCGGCTTTAAACCCATCAACTCCTATGAAAGTGGGCGTTTGGGCGTTTAAATTAGGGTTCCATTTCTAGTTCTCCCTTTCACCCCCTTCATCTCATGAACCCCTTTTACCCTAATAGCCCTAACAATTCCTCATTGCTCACTCCGTTGAAATATTGTTGAATATCTATATTACACAGAACCTCCTTCAAAGCGGTTTCTGTATGTTTAATCCCGATGAGTTTTCCAATTAGCTCGTCGGGATTTTTTTGCGAGAAGAAATCGCCGAAGAACCGTACATCATGGACAACGCCGTTTTTCACATCCATCATCACTTGCACAGTGCCTCCCTGTGTGCGTAACTTTCTGTTAATGGAATATTTGGGTGATATTCCGTAGTTCCACTCCCAGGTGGAGAATTTTTCATCGGCGCGCTTTCTGATGATGGTTTCCTCCTGTGGTGTGAGCGGTTCGATGCGGCTGCCAGGCTGGTGTTTCAAAATAAAATCCATCAGATAATCTTTGAACTCCAATACGGACATGGATGTTTTCAGGTGCTCCGAAATGTTGGTCACTCGGCTCCGGACGGATTTTACGGCTTTGTCTTTGAACTTCTCGGGATCCACCCGCAAGGCCTCCGCCAAATGGTTTTGGATGGTGGAAAATAGCAATGTGCCGTGCTCCAGCACCCGATTTTCGTGGAAAACCATGGCGTTTCCTGAGATTTTCTTGTCGTGCACCACCAGGTCGTTGCGCCCCGAAAATGTGGCGGGCACATCCAGCGATTGTAGCGCATCCACGATGGGTTGCAAAAATCTCACAAAATTGATTTCCTTCTCTTCCGGCTCAACATTCCGAATAAAGGAGAAGTTGAGGTTGCCTAAATCGTGAAACACAGCCCCACCACCCGTAAGCCGGCGCGCAATAGTGATATTATGCTCTTTCACATACGCCTCGTTAATCTCGGCCAATGTGTTTTGATGCCGGCCAATGATGACGGAATCCGCATTCTGCCATAGCATGAAAATATCTTCCTGCGACTGTGTCAGCAGGTACTCTTCTGTCGCCAGATTGATGTAGGGCGATTGGGTGGGCAGCCAAATATAACGCATAGTGTAAAAAAAAACGGGCGCACCGAAGTGCGCCCTATCAAGGTTTTTATTTCTTGAAATATCGGTTGAAAAGACCTTGGAAACCTTGGCCGTGACGGGCCTCGTCTTTGGCCATCTCATGAACGGTGTCGTGAATGGCGTCCCAGTTCATCTCCTTAGCGCGTTTGGCGATGCGCATCTTGTCAGCGCAGGCGCCGCTTTCAGCCATCATGCGCTTCTCCAAGTTGGTCTTGGTGTCCCAAACCACCTCGCCGAGCAGCTCGGCGAATTTGGCGCAGTGCTCGGCCTCTTCGAAAGCGTAGCGTTTGAAGGCCTCGGCAATTTCAGGATAACCTTCGCGGTCGGCTTGGCGACTCATGGCCAGATACATGCCCACTTCCGTGGCCTCGCCCATGAAATGCGCGTTGAGGTCCTTGATCATCTCTTCGTCAGATGTTTTGGCAACGCCAATAACATGTTCGGTAGCCCAAGAGAGTTCACCGTCTTCTTTCACTTCTTCGAATTTCTCGGCAGGTTGGCCGCATTGCGGACATTTTGCGGGCGGAGTGTCACCCTCGTGCACATAACCGCAAACTTTGCATACGAATTTTTTCATTTTTTTCGATTTTGTTGTTGTTTAATAATTTGATGTTAACGAATCACTCTTTCCCGTGTGTTCACCCTTCTTTCGTAAGGTTCTCCAACAGCAGTTGGCGTAGGGTGGAGGAACTGATGTCGCGGATAAGCTGGCCGTTTTTGCAAAGGGAGATGGCGCCGGTTTGCTCGGAAACCACCACCGCCAACGCGTCCGTCATTTCCGTGGACCCCAAGGCCGAACGGTGGCGCAAACCTGCGCTTTGGGGCAGGTCAGAGCTTTTGGACACGGGCAGAATACAGCGTGCGGCTACAATCCGATGATCCTTAATGATGACAGCGCCATCGTGCAAAGGACTGTTTTTGAAGAAGATATTCTCCAAAAGTTCGGGCGTGGGTACCGCGTCGATGACTTTGCCGGTGCTGATAAACTCGTCCAACGGGGTCTTGCGGGCGAAAATGATCAGTGCGCCGGTCATGTTGTCCGACATGTGGTGACATGCCTCGCGTACCGCCTCCACTTCGTCAAGAAAAGCACTCGACTTCTCCTGTTTGCCGAATTTGTCGCTGAAAAAATGCAACAGACGACCGTCGCCGATGTACAGCAGAAACTTTCGGATCTCGGGTGCGAATAGGATGATAACCGCCAGAATGCCCACATTGATCAATTCTCCCAACAGTTCAGAAAGCATGGTGAAATGGAAAAATTCCACCACTTTCCAAATCACATAAAAGACGACAATCATCCAAAACAGCTTCACAGCCGCTGTGCCCTTGGTCAGTCGGTACAACTGGTACAGCACCAAGGCCACGATGAGGATGTCGATGGCGTCAATAATACGGAAGTTAATGAAACTCAGCGCTTCTGGCATGTTTGTGACAAGTTAGGGTTTTATTTGGCGAGCAATGAGGCCAATGTGATGGAGTACATTTTCGTTTTAGCACTGTCGCCGCGGGAAGAAAGCACACACGGTACTTTAGCACCCTTCAGCACGGCGCCTAATTCAGCGTGGTTGAATTTGGTGCAGCATTTGTAGAAGATGTTGCCGCTCTCAATGTTCGGGAACAACAGACAGTCGGCGTCACCGGCCACCTCACCTTTGAATTTCTTGATTTGGGCGGTCTCCTTGTCAATGGCGATATCCAAAGAGAGAGGTCCGTCAATGTAAGCGTCACCGATTTGTCCGCGGTTGCCCATGGCGGCCAGAAGAGCAGCGTCAACACAGGCCTGCATGCCAACGGAAACCTGCTCGGTGGCGGCAAGCACGGCCACTTTCGGTTTCTCAATGCCTATCGCCTTGGCAGTTTCAATCAGATAACGCAGAATGGCTTGTTTCTCCTTGAATTCAGGAGCCGGAATGACGGCAACATCACCCACCACAAGCAATTTGTGATAAGCGGGATTCTCAATCACGGTGACATGCGACAGCGTGGCCTTCGGAGGGCAAAGTCCTTTCTCCTTGTTCAAAATGGCACGCATGTACTTGTCAGTGGGCAGCAAACCCTTCATCAGGATGTCGCCCTCTCCATTGTTGATCAACTCGCAACTCAGCGCGGCGGCTTTGGTGTCCACATATTCAGGAACAATCTTGAATTTGGACATGTCAAAGTTGTGCTCTTTGCATACTTTTTCAATTTCCTCGGGGTTTCCGACGAGTGTGGCATCAATCACACCGAGCTCCACGGCGGCATAAACGGCCTCAATTGTGTGTGCGTCATTGGCATTTGCAGCCACAAGTCTTTTCTTCGTTTTGGTCTTAGCTAACTCGACCAGTTGGTCTAATTTTGTGATATTCATATTTTTGAGTGTTAATAATTGTTTTATTTCGATACGCTGCAAAAGTACAAAAAAAAGTGTACTTTTGCACTCGTTCAATTATGAGGTTTTAAATATGTTTGATTTTTCCAAAGTTCGTACCATTGATGACTTTCCTACCCCCGGTATCAAATTCTATGATATCACCACTCTGTTGAAGGATGAGAAGGAATTTAAAAATGTTATCAATGATATGTGGGAAGTGGCCAAACAATTGAATCCCAATGTGTTAGTGGCTCTTGAAACCAGAGGGTATTTTTTCGGCCCCACACTTTCTTACTTGATGGGAATTCCCTTTGTGCCTATCCGTAAGAAGGGTAAACTCCCCGCCGCCACTTACTCCGCCTCTTATGCGCTGGAGTATGGCACAGACAGCATTGAGATTCATCAGGATGCCATAGAGGAACATCAGCGTATCTTGCTGTTGGACGATGTCCTGGCTACAGGCGGTACCATGTCGGCTGCCATCCAGTTGGTGCGGAATTTCAACCCGGAGAAAGTTGACACGATGTTCCTGATTGAACTTACAGCCCTGAACGGGCGCGACAAGCTCAAAAATTGCAGTATAAACAGTATAATACAAATATAATATCAACAATAAAAAATAATTGTAGAAATGAAAAACATTGATTGGAAAAGTTTGTCATTCGGTTATGTGAAAACCGATTACAATGTTCGCTGTTATTTTAGAGACGGCAAATGGGGTGAATTGGAAGTGTTGTCCGATGAATACATTCCTATGCACATGGCCGCCTCCTGCCTCCACTATGGTCAGGAAGCGTTTGAGGGTATGAAAGCTTTCAGAGGAAAAGACGGTAAAGTCCGCTTGTTCCGCTGGGAAGAGAACTGGAAACGTCTGAACAGCTCCGCTGACACGATCATGCTGGCTCCTATTCCAAAAGAACTCTTTTTCGCTGCACTCGAAAAAGTTATCAAATTAAACGCCGAATATATTCCGCCTTACGGAACAGAAGGTTCCCTGTATATCCGTCCGTTGCTGATCGGTACGGGTGCCACCATCGGTGTGAAACCCGCTGACGAATATCTGTTTGTCGTGTTCGTGATGCCGGTTGGACCTTACTTCAAGGAAGGTTTCAAACCCACGAATATGCAGATTGCGAAGGATTACGACCGTGCCGCTCCGCTGGGAACAGGTCATGTCAAGGTGGGTGGCAACTA
>DGGS01000016.1 GCA_002392325.1 Bacteroidales bacterium UBA3868 | reverse complement strand
TCACCTGTCCCGAACTGGACTTCTTGGCCGAACAGGCGCAGCAGTTCCCCGGCGTGCTCGGCAGCCGCATGACCGGCGCGGGCTTCGGCGGCTGCACGGTGACGCTAATATCGGAAAATCAGGTGGATGCGTTTGTCCGAGAAGTCGGAGATGCCTACGAACAACAGTTCCACCTCAAAGCCGATTTCTATGTAGCGGAGATTGGGGATGGTGCTGGGGCGAGACAATAGTTTAGAGTTGAGAGTTTGGGCGTACGGATGTGTGGCTGATAATAATTTTTGTACATTTGCCCCTGTAAAATAGACCGCTATGCATCATCACCGACATACACATCTGATCATGGCCATCGTCGCAGCATTGCTTTTGTTAGCGGCGCTGCCTGCGCAGGGGCAGCAGTTTAGAATAGAAGTGGACACGTTGTACCTGAAGGCGGGCGAGGAGATGAACCTGAATTTCGACGATTACTTCGGTCGATACAAACAGACTTTCCCGTTTTACGAGGATGACCGTTACACGGTTATTTACGAATCTGCCTGGCATCCTGAGGGAGGTGGAAACGTCATTTTTGAGGAAAAAGAGACCAGTTGGTACCCTGTGACCAAGAACGGTTGGCTGCAATACGAACCCGTACACCGCAGGTATTTGTGCGACGGAACACCCGGCAGGATCGTCCGCACCGATTCGGCCTATTATCTGGTGTACCCAAACCGTGTGTGCAGTTTTGACATCGGCGAAAATCCTGGACAAATCGGATACCTGAACGAATTACCGACTGACGATTTCTTTGATTTTCCTTGGGAGAAAGAAAAATGGTATTATCCTAACAAGATCGGCAACACTCTCAACAAACAAGAGTTTAAAGGTACCGTTGTGTTACACGGTTGTCAAATTGGTCGCAAGTACCACTATCAGAAACCTGACACCTGCATCGAGCAAGCATTCTGTGTTGATAATCGGGTTTACTGCATCGTGACTACACCAGAAACGACGAGCATTGAACAAGTTGATAACGGCCGTTTCGAGCGGGTGGTGGATCTCGGACGGCGGTTCGATTTCACCAACTGTATCTTCTCGTTGAGAGGGAGGCGTGAAAAACTCAGAGAGCTCAACTTCACCAACGGAGGTTGCCGGCTGGTGTTCAGAGATGCCTTCCACAACGGCATCCTTACTGTGAAAGACTACACGGTGCATATCCAGTATGTAAGATTGAACGTGTTGCCGTAGAAAAAACCGTACCTTTGCCCGCCAAACTAAAAAAGGAATATGAACAGAAAACATTTTTGGATTTCCATCGCCCTCATGGCGCTATACCTCATTGTCTTACAACCGATTGCCGCCTATGCGCAAGGTTCAAAGAAACCCCTCAAATGCACAGTTCCCGCCTATCTGAAACAGGGCGACAAAGTGGCGCTCATCTCCCCGTCGTACTATAGTTCCACGGAAAACACCCGCAAGGCGGCTAAGGTGTTGCGCAATTGGGGCTTCAAACCTGTTGTCGGACCGAATGTGGGCCGCAAGCACCTGATCCACTACGCCGGTACTGCCGAGGAACGACTTGCCGACCTCCGCTGGGCATTGAACGACCCTGATATCAAGGCTATTGTCTGCATGCGCGGTGGTTACGGTACCTTGCATTTGGTAGAAGGACTGCCCCTGCAAGAGATGGCGGTAAATTCCAAATGGATTGTGGGCTACAGCGACATCACCACGCTGCTGGATATGGAAGCCAGCGCAGGCGTGATGGGTATCCACGGAGTCATGGGCTGCAATATCGGTGGCCGGGGCGGTGCCGACCTCTCCTGCACGCTCGTGCGCGACCTGCTCAAGGGTCAAGTGCCTCAGTATGAGATGCTTGCTCACCCGCTTAACATTCCTGGCCGCGCCTCGGGCACGCTCGTGGGCGGAAATTTGGCCACCTTCGTCCCGCTTTTGGGCACCCAAGCCGATGCTTTCAGCAATACCGACATCATCCTCTTTCTGGAAGAAGTGGAGGAGACGCACCATAGTATCGACCGCCTATTCAACATCATGAAAATAAACGGCTTGCTTGCGCATTGCAAAGGCATTGTTTTGGGCGATTTTACCGATTGTAATAATGATGTGGGTTATGAAAGTGTGGAGGCGATGCTGCGCCAATATATTGAACCCTATAACATCCCGTTGCTCTGCGGCTTCCCCGCAGGCCACGAGAAAGTGAACCTGCCGCTCGTGATGGGCGCGCCCGTCACGCTCGATGTGCGTGCGGATGGCGCCACGCTCACCTTCGACATGCCTGGCAAGCGGAAAACCGTGCGCACCGAAGGACTGTGCCCGCTTCAGACAGACAAACCCGAACTGGATGCGAGTCAGTTTGTGAATATCACCGATGTGGTGCCGGATGCTATTTTGGAGATTCGTTATTATAGCACATATAACTTTGTGGGTCAGCGTATTGACGGATACGAACAGCCCACTGCCCTGATGACGAAGCGTGCCGCCGACAGTCTGAAAGCTGTCAGCGACGACGTGATGCGCTTGGGCTATCGGCTGAAGATTTACGACGCTTACCGCCCGCAGATGGCCGTTGACCATTTCGTGCGCTGGGCCGCCGACATCCCCGATACGATGATGCGGCAGTATTTCTATCCCGAAGTGGATAAGAGTCGGCTGTTCGAGTTGGAGTATATCATGGCGAAGAGCGGCCACACACGCGGTTCCACGGTGGATCTTACGCTTTTCGACATGACCACTGAAAAGGAGCTCGATATGGGCGGCACGTTCGACTGGTTCGGTGAGGAGAGCCATCCCGACTTCGGTGGCAACCCGGAAACTGGAATATTTAACGGGAAACCTTCCCCCGCTGGCCGGACTATCACCGAGGAGCAGTTCCGCAACCGCCAAATCCTGCGAGAGGCCATGTTGCGCCACGGTTTCAAGCCCCTTGACAGCGAGTGGTGGCACTTCACACTAAAGGATGAACCTTATCCGGACACCTATTTTGAATTTACGGTGAGAGAATTGAAATAATAAGCGTTTCCAAAAGTATCCTTTCAGCGAGTACACCATTACGCCGAGAACAAAGAGAACGGCGGAATCTCAATCAATAATTCTCAAGTCAGATGTTTATATCATTGCTTTTTTTATCTTTGTAGTTTAAAAAAAAGTTTTTGAATTGTTTTTAATAGATAGAACATAGAATAGAGTCAATGAAGGCCAACAGAAAATCATATTCTGGATTATTGATTATTTTGGTGGCGGCGATAGTGCTGGAAGCCATCTCTTGCATTCAGTATTTTTACAGCCGTGCGGGTATTCGTGCTGAGGCGGAGCAGCGGGCACAGAGTGAACTGCGCCGTGCGGAATTGGAAATAAATGTGGTGATGGTGGAGATGGAGGCGGCGGCGAAAATGCTGGCCGCTGAAGCGGAGCAGCACATCGACAATCCGGACTCCATAGCCGCTGCCACACGGATGCTGTTGCAAACGATCGGGAATGTGAGTAGCGCCGGCGTGGCCTGCAAACCTGACCTCTTTCCGGAAAAGGGGCGTTGGTATGAGATGTGCAGCAGTCGCCAGCCGGACGGCAGCATATACACGCGTCAGATTGGCGGGGCGGACCATGACTATTTCCAGACGGAGTGGTTCCACAACGGGCTGACTTTTAACGGTTGCAAGTGGAGTGAACCGTATATGGACGAATATGGGGCCCGCACGATGGTGGTCAGTTGCACATACCCTATCCGCAACGGACAGGGAGAAGTGGTGGCGGTGGCCTGCGTGGATGTGTCGCTGGATTACCTCCAACGCATGTCGGAGTATTTGCAGATCTATAAGGACAGTTATTATTCCATCCGTTCAGGCAAAGGATTGGATATTGTTTCCGGTGAGGACACGGTTCCAGGCCGCAGTTATCAGGTTTACAATGAGGATATTGACAAGACGGGATGGAAGATATCGATAGTCATTCCGGAGGATGTTATCTTTGCCGACCTCAATCGTGTCGGGATGATTGTCGGGTTGTTGATGGCACTTGGTCTGGCATTGCTCATATTTATGGTTTGGTATATCGGACGCAGTAACAAGCGTCTTATTCTTTCCATAGAAAAGAACCAGCGTATGGAAGGCGAGTTGCATATTGCCAGCACGATGCAGATGGCCATGTTGCCGAAGGCGTTTCCGCCGTTCAGTGATCGTCCGGAACTCAATGTTTATGGCATGGTTGATCCAGCCAAAGAGGTGGGTGGCGACCTGTACGATTTCTTTGTGCGGCATGACAAACTCTTTTTCTGTATCGGCGATGTGAGCGGCAAGGGCGTACCCGCCGCTTTGGTGATGGCGATGACGCATTCTCTGTTCCGCAATGTCACGGCGCATGAGGAGAATCCGGCGGCCATAGTTAGCGAGATGAACAAAGCGCTTACCGAGCAGAATTCGGAGAATATGTTCCTCACGCTTTTCCTTGGTGTGTTGGATTGCAAGACGGGCCGGCTCGACTACTGCAATGCCGGTCACAATGCTCCGGTGCTCATGACCAATGGGCAGTGGCAGATGGTTGAGGTTGTCGCAAACCGGCCATTGGGCGTTGAATCGGATTTTGAGTACACGATGCAGACGGCACAGATGGCGTGTAACGACCTGTTGTTTCTCTATACGGATGGACTGACCGAGGCGGAGAACCCCAGTTACGAGCAGTATGGCGAACAGCGTATGCTGCAGAGTCTGTCTGCCATGACCGACACCCGTCCTCGGGAAATCATCGACGGCATGCAGAACAATGTGGAAGTGTTTGTCGATGGCGCCCAGCAGAGCGATGACTTGACCATGCTTGCTATCCGTTACCAGACACCGGCAATTGTTATGCGCAACGACATAAAACAGATACCCACTCTTGCCGAATGGATTGGCGGATTGGATATTCCGAACGAACTGAGCATGCCGGTGAACTTGGCTTTGGAGGAGGTGGTGAGTAATGTCATGCTGTATGCCTATCCGAACAAAAACGGCCAGGTGTTTGTGGAATTCGCAAGGAATGAAATGCCTGATCCCCAACACCCGACGCTCATCTTTACGGTCACCGACGGCGGCATTCCCTTTGATCCGACGAGTCAGGCGGAGGCAGACATCACCTCGTCAGTGGAAAACCGGAAAATAGGCGGTTTGGGCATCCATCTCGTCCGTCAACTCATGGATGAGATCCATTATAGTCGCGAAGAGGGCAAAAACATCTTGACGCTGATAAAGAAACTTTAACAAAGACGCATATATTCTGAAAATAATAAAGTTATGACAACGCATATTCAAGAAAACAACAACCAACTCATTGCCAGTTTCTCTGGAAGACTTGACACGGCCGCTTCCGTGCAGACCGCTGAGGATGTGAAACCTTTGCTCGAAGCCATGGACAAAGAGATTATCCTTGACTGTAGCGAACTCGAGTATATCTCTTCGTCGGGCCTGCGCATCTTCCTCGGCATCCGCAAGGATGCTGCGAAGAACGGCAGCAGAGTCATTGTCCGCAATATCAACACCGACATTCGTCAGGTCTTTATGATGACCGGTTTTATCAGTCTTTTTGAAATTCAATAACTATGGATCCCCATACTGAAATGATTTTAGAGGAGTACGATCAGCAGTTGCCGCTTTTCCGGCGGTTGGAACGCATCGTGCAAATCACGCTACAGGACATCCTGGACAGCAACGGACTGATGGTGACGGCTGTCAACACGCGCATTAAGACACGCGAGAGTCTTGCCGGCAAACTGGAACTCAAAGGTTACAAGTATCATTCCATCAGCGATATTACGGACATCCTAGGATCGCGCATTATCACCCTTTACACAGATGATGTGGACCGTATCGCCGCCATGGCGGAACAGGTTTTCGACATAGATTGGGAGAACTCCGTGGATAAGCGCCGTTTGCACAATACGGACAGCTTCGGTTACAATTCGGTGCACTACATCTGCCGCCTGCCCAAGACACTGGTTGATGAGCCAAATTGGCCGCAGTTGAACGAAACACGCTTCGAATTGCAGCTGCGTACCACTTTGCAGCATGCGTGGGCGTCCCTTGACCATGACATCGGTTACAAGACAGGCGTGGAGATACCGCATGTCTATACCCGTCAGATAAACCGTCTGGCAGGCATGCTGGAGATGGTGGACGACGAGTTCAGCCGCATTCGCACGGAGATAACTGACTATCGCCGGCGTGTGCAGCAACTTGTCCAGAACGGTAAACTGGATGATGTGCAGTTGGACGGCGACACCTTCCGCAGTTATCTGCAGCTCAAGCCTTTCGAAGCCCTCAACCGCCGCATCGCCGCCGTTAACCAGGCAGAGATCCAGGAAGTAAGCCTGATGCCGTACCTGCCTATCTTCAAGGCCATGGGCTGCAAAACCCTGGG
>DGGS01000110.1:5522-5873 GCA_002392325.1 Bacteroidales bacterium UBA3868 | reverse complement strand
TCATCTCCCCCCTACTCTCCCGTTGTCAGGTGTATGTGCTGAAACCGTTGAGTCGTGAGAATTTGGAAACCATTTTGCACACAGCCGTCACCTATTTGGAAGAGCACCTGCACTGCAAAATAAAATTGGAAGACACGGAAGCGCTGCTGCGCATTTCGGGCGGTGACGCACGCAAACTCATCAACGCCATTGAATTGGTTACATGGATGACGCGGCCGGTGGACGGCGTGGTCACCATCACCCACGAGCAGGTGGTGCATGTAATCCAGCAGAATCTGGCCATGTACGACAAGAAGGGCGAGCAGCACTACGACATCATTTCGGCGTTCATCAAGTCGATGCGGGGCAGCG
>DGGS01000110.1:0-5424 GCA_002392325.1 Bacteroidales bacterium UBA3868 | reverse complement strand
GGCGAGGACCCGCTCTTCATAGCCCGCCGCATGGTGATTCTGGCCTCGGAAGACATCGGAAACGCCAACCCGAATGCTTTGCTGCTGGCCAACAACTGTTTCCAGGCCGTGAATGTCATCGGCATGCCGGAGGGCAGGATTCCGCTGGCGCAAACCGCCATCTATCTGGCTTGTTCACCCAAGAGCAATGCCGCCATTATCGCCATCGACAACGCTTACGCCGCTGTGAAGCAGACCGGCGACCTGCCCGTGCCCCTGCACATCCGCAACGCACCCACCAAACTAATGAAAGAATTGGGATATCACAAAGGGTACCAATATGCTCACGACTTCGAGAACAACTTTGTAAATCAAGAGTTTATGCCAGAAGGATTGCAGGGCGTGAAGATCTATGAGCCCCAGAACAACCCGCGGGAAAACGAGTTACGGAAATATCTGCGGAACTGCTGGAAAGAGAAGTATAAGTATTGAGCCCATGTATCGTCCGTTACACCAACAAACTCCAGAATCCAGACGCAGCGCGTGCGCTTTCGCACTGCTGCTGGTTCTGTGCGTGTCTGTTTTCACCGCGCGGGCGCAAAATCATCATTACTCCCAATTCTACACAGCTCCGATCTCTATGAACCCGGCGTTGACGGGAGCGTATGACGGTATTTTCCGCGTCAATGCGAACCAGCGCACCCAATGGCTTTCGGTCACCAAACCCTATCTCACTTTTGGCATCGGCGCCGACGGGGCCATCTACAAAAACCACCGGCGACAGGAACTCCTCGGCATCGGCGGAACCGTCAACACCCTCAAAGCCGGCGATGTGGGCTACACCTCCACGCAGGCCTTGGTGTCCGTATCCTTCATCAAATATGTGGGACGGCAGAACCGAAACAAAATCAGCATCGGAGCATACGCGGGCATGTTCAACAACTTCTTCGATTTGAACGCCGCCAGCTGGGATGAGCAGTTCCAACACAACTTCTACAACCCCTACTTGGGCTCCGGCGAAGAGTTTCTCACCACCAAACAGTACTATTTCGACATGGGTGCCGGTGCCTTCTGGAGCATCAGCCCGAACCGCATGTCCACCTACCAACTGGGATTCTCCGCCGCACACCTCAACCAACCCAAGGAGACTTTCGGCACCACCAACCAAAAACTGCCTGCACGCTTCACCGCACACTTTCTATCGCGCATCGGACTCACCTCCAACCTCGCCCTGGAACCTATGGCCATGGCTTCGTGGCAAAGAACCTTCCACGAATATGTCTTAGGCACCAACATTGAATATTTCCAACGCAAAAACAACTACACCACCCTGTTTTCCTTAGGTGGCGGCATATTCTACCGCTGGAATGACGCCATCATCGCCGATGTCTTCTTCGACTGGCAAAACTTGCGACTGGGTGTCAGTTATGATGTCAACATATCCTCTTTCCGCGTGGCGACTCACGGCCGGGGCGCACTCGAAATATCACTCTCGTACATCTTCCGAAGGAAATCCGTCACTCGCACCGGCAAAGAGCCATGCCCGTATGATGTGATGTAGAGGTGAAAGAGGTAAAAGGGGTGAATGAGGTGAAGTGGATTGAAAAGTTAAGAAATTAAGAAACTAAAAAACTAAGAAATAAATATTTAATGGCCAAAGGCCAACAGCCAGCGGCAAATAGATAATGTCAAATATGAAATCGCATATCGCTCATTGTTGTATGTTCATCGCTCTGCTGGTTCTTCTGACCACGGCGGGGATGGCGCAAAATGTGCGATTGACTGAGGGTCAGCGTGAGCAACAGCGTAATTTCATCCGCAAGGACACGCTGCCGGTGGCAGTGGAGGCGTTGCCCACCAATATCAACTCACACTTCTCGGAATATGCCGGACGCCTGTATCCGGATTCCGCTTTCTTCTTCACCTCCATGCGGGCGGATGTCAAGGAAGATTATGACCGTTTTTTTGAAACCAGCTGGTACTGCAATATTTATGAAAGCCATTTGCGTCCCGATGGTTCCTATGCCCGCCCCACATCCCTGCCCGCCGTCATCAACTCCAGAAAATTCTTCAACAGCAACTTCTGCTTCAACCCGCAACGCGACCTGCTTGTTTTTTCCAGATGCAACCGCGCTGGCGACGGCGATTTGCAATGCGCCCTTTGGGAGAGCCGACGGGAAAAGAAGGGCTGGAGCAAACCAGAGAAACTCCCCTCCGTCATCAACATGGAGGGATACTCTTCGCTTCAACCGTTTCTGCTGATCTACGACAACCATAGCGTGCTCTATTTCGTTTCCAACCGCCCCAAAGGTTATGGTGGACTGGACATTTGGTATTCTATCAGCAAGGATGGAAAATACAATCCTCCAGTCAATCTGGGCAGCACCATCAACACAGAGGGCAATGAGGTAACACCTTTTTACGATGCGGAAACCTCCACACTCTATTTCAGCTCCGACGAGCATTTGGGCATTGGCGACTACGACATCTTTTACAGCAACGGGGCATTGAGCCAATGGGGTGAGGTTTCCAACATGGGCGTGCCGTTCAACTCCGCTTACAACGACTTCTATTTCGCTCCAAACCAGGATGAGAAGAGCGGTTTTTTCACCTCTAACCGTCCGCACGACGGCGCCGCGCCGGAGGACACCTGTTGCAACGACATTTTCCACTTTCGCTGGATCCCGAAAAACGACAGTGTGCCGCAACCCGTGGACACTCCCACCATTCACGAGAAAATCGCCTCGGTGCTGCCCATCTCGCTCTATTTCCAGAATGACGAACCAGACCCAAGATCGTTTTCTGACACCACCACCGCCGACTATGACCAGTTGTACCGGCGTTACTTGGCCGACCACGACCTCTATGTAAGCGAGTCGGGGCAAGGGCTTTCGGGCGACAGTCTGACCGCCGTGCAGCAGGGCATGTACGCGTTCATGCGCGACTCGGTGGCCACGGGGCACGACCGGATGATATTGCTGAAGAATTACATTCGGGAGGCCTTGCGCAACGGGGAGACGGTGGAACTGACCGTCAGCGGGTTTGCTTCGCCTTTGCACAACAGCGACTACAACAAGCACTTGTCCGCACGGCGCATTGTGAGTTTGCTCAACTACCTGTACAAGGCCGACAACTTTGCGCTGGCGCCCTATCTGGACGGCGACAAGCCAGGGTTAGTCATCCACACCGACCCGCAAGGTGCTGTGCAGCACACCTTTGCCTCCGGAGAGACACGGGAGACGGTTTACGGACTACAGGCTGCCAAGGACCGCAAAATCGTCATCAGCGCAAGCAAAATCCACTAATTTTGTATCTTTGCCGCCCTAAAAATTAAAGAAATGACACAAAGCAAAGGTACCCATTCCGAAAAACATACCATTGCCTCTTTCATGGTGGATGGCAGCAGACAGTTAACCCCTACATTATTATTCAATTTGCTGCAGGAAGCGGCGGTCAACCATGCCAACGAGTTGGGTGTCGGTTGGGATTTTCTGCATCAGTTCAACCAGTTTTGGGCATTGTCGCGTATGGATGTCGAGATTCTGAGGATGCCCGAATGGCTGGACGAGGTAATCATCACCACTTGGCCCAAAAAGAACAACTATTTGGTTCAACCTCGTGATTATCTGATGGAGACAATGGATGGCGAAGTGTTGGTGCGTTCCACTTCCAATTGGGTGCTTTTGGATGGAGACGGCAAACCTCATCAGTTGAGTGCATACGAAAACAACTTAGGTACGGTTGAGGGACTCCATGCTTTGGAAACACCCGCCTCGCGCCTGCGCACTGGCGTACCCTGCGAGAAACCTGTCTTCAAACCAGTAGTCTATTCCAACATCGACATGAACTGTCATGCCAATAACTCCGCCTATGTCACTTGGGTGATGGACAGTTTTGATCACGATTTCCACATGACGCACAAACTTGCCTTCTTGGCCATCAATTATTTGCAGCAAACCCATGCCAGCGACCGCTATGCTGTGGTGAAGCAGGAGACCGCTCCGAACGATTTCCTTTGCTCCATTTATTCCGAAAAGGATATGGTGGAGGTTTGCCGTGTGCGGACCGTGTGGAAATAATAAAACCAATATCCTGTTAAAGTGGTCTATTGACCACCTGTTTCCCGAATGAAATCGTAGGAAATACGGAAACATTCGTCAAATTTCTGTTTGTCTAACTGATACATATACAGATATTTGAAATAAAAGGCATGAGACTCGTTTTCAAGCAGATGTAATTCATAGGATGAGATTCCAAGACTTTGAAACCGCATGGCCATGCTTTGGGAGCCATACACAAATGGCAGTGTTGGCATCGAAAAGGCATATCCGGATTTGGCATCCAAAATCTTATCTTTTCCACCATGAATCATGCAAACCGGTGTGATTTCGTCTTTGTCTATCATTTTCGGATCAAAGATGCTACCCCAGAGCAATATGGCACCCGCCACGCTGAACTCTTTTGATTGGGTCTCAACAAATCCTGTGGAATGAAGGGGTGGCAATTTCGGTTTGGCAAAAGTCTCGGCAGGCCGCTCATCCTCATCCATATAGAGCGCATGGATGATAGCCACCGCCCCTGCCGACTGCCCGAGCAGGAAGATCCGATTCGTATCTATATGATATTTACTGGCGTTAACTTTGAAGAATCGTACAGCAGCACTTACATCCTGTGCCGCCATATAACCAGTACGGATCATGTTCTTGGCTGAAAAATGCTGGGCAGGCATCAATCTGTAATCGATGGAAGCGGCAGTCCATCCGCTTTCCGCAAAACGGGTACACCATGCCCGCATATCCGCCCAATCGCGCGATCCAACCACGAAACCGCCACCAAACAAGGTAATGACTAGTGGTCGCGATGTATCCGATTCTCCTGCTGGCTCATAGAAATCGAACCGGAGTGTTTGCGGTTTCTTTTGCCCAGGAGTTTGCACCGTGCAATAGGGAATTCCGCGCTCCACTCGGATATGCGTGGAAGGCATTTGAGCGGAAAGCATACCGGGTATAGTCAGTATCAAAGAAGAAACCAACAAAACATATAGAAACATGCCATACCTTTTGCGCCTTATCATGACATCAGCGATCAACAATCATTATAGGTGCAAAAATAATAAAAATGCCAGCTATTATCCCTAATCTTCAATTATATTGTATTTTTGCGCTTTAATAACATAAAACATCATCATGTCACAATTCCAACAACTTTTCCAATCCGCAGCATATCATCGGTTTATGAAGAAAATTTTCTGGTCGTCGTTATGCGTGCTGGTGGTCGGTGTCATTTTCTGGTTCATGCACTGGCCTGGCGTTCTGACCCTCGTCATAGTGGGTGGCAGCTGCCTGATCATACGGATGATCTTCTTCCTTATCGAAAAACTCTTCTTCCACGAATGAAAACAGTCCGCATCCTCTTTATTTGCCACGGCAACATCTGCCGCAGTCC
>DGGS01000228.1 GCA_002392325.1 Bacteroidales bacterium UBA3868 | reverse complement strand
TGCCCGACAATGTGCCCGCCAACGAGTTCCTTAACCTTGAGGGCGACAAGATATCCACTTCCCGCAACTGGGCTGTGTGGGCACACGAATACATTAAAGAATTCCCTGGAAAACAAGATGTGCTGCGCTATACGCTCACCGCCATCGCACCGGAGACCAAGGACGCCGACTTCACATGGGCCGACTTCCAGGCGCGCAACAACAACGAGTTGCTGGCCATTTTTGGCAATTTCGTGAACCGCACGGTCGTGTTGACACACAAATACTATGGTGGCATCGTGCCCGAGCATGGCGAATATTCGGATTATGAGAAGGAAATTGTAGCCAAGATGGCCGAGTTCCCGAAAATCATCGGCGATTCCATCGAACATTACCGTTTCCGTGAGGCGTTGCAGGAATTTATGAACCTGGCCCGTATCGGCAACAAATACCTCACTGACACCGAGCCCTGGAAGAAACAGAAAGAAGATCCGGAAGCCGTGAAGACCATTTTGCATCTATCTCTGCAAATTTGCGCATCACTTTCCGTATTGTGCGAGCCTTTCCTGCCCTTCACCGCTAAGAAACTACAGCATATTCTAAATATAGACAATAAGAATTGGCAGGATGGCGGTCGTGCCGACCTGCTGAAAGTGGGCAGCCAACTCAATCCAGCCGAATATCTTTTCGAGAAAATTGAGGATGAGGTGGTGAACAAGCAGATCCAGAAACTGCAAGACACCAAAAAAGCCAACGAAATCGCCAGCGCTGACGCGGTTCCCGCCAAAGAGGATATCTCCTTTGAGGATTTCCAGAAAATGGATTTGAGAGTGGTCACCGTCTTGGAAGCCGAAAAAGTGGCAAAGACCAAAAAACTGCTCAAGTTGAAAGTCAACACGGGGGTGGACACACGCGAGATTGTGTCTGGCATTGCTGAGTATTACGAGCCGCAAGACCTCATCGGCAAACAAGTGCTGATGCTGATCAACCTTGCTCCGAAGAACATCAAGGGTGTGGATTCACATGGCATGGTGCTGATGGCCGAAAACGCCGACGGCGCGCTCAGTCTGATGCAACCTCAAAAAACCGTGAAAGAGGGAAGCACGGTCAAATAAAGTTCAGAATTCAATATTAATCCAAATTGATACGATAAATAGAGACTATCGTATCACGGTAAGGGAACCATTATACTTGGTCTCCTTATAATGTCCTTTGTAGTAAAAGACATAATAATAGACACCATCTGAGCAATTCTCGCCAGCAAAGACCTGGCTGCCCACATATATTTCATTGTCTTTGGCGTAGGTGTCATAGTTCTGAGCGTGGTAAACCTGTTTCCCCCAGCGGTCATAGATAATCAATTCATTGGTCCTGTATTCGTCAGGATCTTCCATGTTGATATCCGTATTCAGGTTGCCGATGGCAAACACATCATTCGAGCCATCGCCGTTTGGTGTGATAATATTAGGGAATATTAAGTCTGCCTCCACGATAACGGTATGGCTGATTTCCGCCTTACAATCCCCTTCGGTGCTAACCGTCAGATGGGCCACAAAGTCTCCCCAAGTGGAATACTGATGCACCGTATTCAAATTCTCATTATCCTGCTCACCATCGCCAAAATCCCATAACACATTCAAACTGCTGGAATCCTGAATGTTGTTTGAAAGATAGGTCGTAAATGTAACGGCACCATCATCACCATTCAAATACACTACAGAAGGAGTAAAAGAAAAGTCAACTTCCGGTTGCAGATAAGTACGAATATAGTGCCATTTATAAACAGAATCGGCACATCCATTCTCGCTAGTGGCCAGCAACATTATGGAAAACACTCCTTGGTCCTGGAAGGTGATGGTGGGGGACTCGTCAAGGGATTGTGAAACCAAATGACCGAACTCGTCCAACACCGTCCAAACATAAGAAATCCTGCTGGTGTCAATGGTAGTAAGATTATTGAATTTCACCTCCAAAGGCGTACATCCGGTTAACTCTCCTTCCGCCTCAAAATCCACAATAGGTTTAGGATAATAATGTATCTCAACGGTATCGGAATTAAAGCAAGCGGTTGAAGTACCTGTTTCCAAACTGGTTACAGTAAGAACATAAGTACCACTACTATAAACATTTATATTCGCTGTGGTATCACCGGTATTCCATTGGAAATTCACATTGCTCAAAGAATAATTAGACTCAATCTGGCCAATTGTACCATAACAAAGATAACGATCGGGGCCCAAGTCGGGTTTTACCACATTCACCACACGGATATAGATGCTATCGTATGTCCAATCCTCATCGCAGGCCTTGACATTATGGGCCAACAGGTAATACAATCCGGCATCTTGGGCGGTAATGTTCTCAATGATGAATGGAGGTTGAAGCAATGTGTCACCTGACGGTGTCACCAATTTTATAGTATCCACATCGTTGGCGCGGTAAGTGAACTCCACGCGCTCTCCGAAGCAATACTCATCATCCATCACCAGTTCCACCACACCTTGGGAGTTGTAGCCGCTGAAATATCCCAACGAAGAGGACATCATGGAATAGTAATCCAAAATGCCCAAATGGAATGGACCCATTGTGTTTTTAATAATCATCACCGTTTGGGTTGGAATCAGCGAGGAAAAATCCTTATAGCAATAAGACCAAGTGGGATCGTAAGGGAGCTGGATGAAATTGCTCGGCGCCAACATCGTTGTGGAACCGTTGACGGTAAAACCGGCCACATCGCTGGTTCGCACCACAACCGAGAGTTTCATATTGGTGGAGTATGAAGGACGGGCGTAAACCACTTCTTGCGAGCCCGTGCACCCGATAGCGGGAAGCACTGTTCCACCACACTCTCCGTCAGAACCGGTAACCTCGAAAACGAAAATCGGCTTGTCAGAGGTTATCATCGTGGCTTCCAATGGTGACTGACTGAGCATATAAGTATAGGAGTCATTCAAATTCAAAAACGCCACAGGAGTAGTGCTGCCATTGATATACACACTCGTTGAATCCTGGGTGGGCGAGATGGTCAAACCTTCAAACGCCCTATTGTTGCGCGTGGCGATAAAGAGTGTGCCGGCATATTTAATGGGCACAATTTGTTCACCCACCAAATCCTGACCGGAATAGCCGGTAAACTGATTGCTGGCCACAGAATCATCGGTGGAATTCACGGCAATGGGCTTGTTGGATGTGATACGGGTATTGGTCAAATGGCCTGCTGCCGACTGATCGGCTGACTTTATACAATAAGATTGGCCAGCATTGAGTGTGATCGTGATAGGCACACCTGCCGGAACACCTCCTGCTATCGGTTGAGATGGTGTGATGGTCACTACCGTATTATCTTCTGTCGCCACAATTTCAATACTGTTGCGAGGATCAGAAGGAGGACCGTCCACCAGATAGTTTTGCATCGGAACTATAAAATCCGTACCCAAAGCGTTACGGCCTTTCAATGTGTAAATCTCGCTGTTATTGGCACCCAACTGATAGTATG
>DGGS01000144.1 GCA_002392325.1 Bacteroidales bacterium UBA3868 | reverse complement strand
TCAAGCGCATGAAGGCCGAAGCCGAAGCTAATGCTGAAGCCGACAAGAAAGCCAAGGAGGAAATCGACAAGCTGAATGCCGCTGACTCATTGGTGTTCACCACCGAGAAACAACTCAAGGAGTTTGGTGACAAAGTGCCCGCTGACGACAGAACCAAGATCGAGGCCGCTGCCGCCAAGTTGAAAACGGCGCACGACAACAAGGATTTCGCCGGTATTGATGCGGCTACGGCTGAGTTGCAGGGCGCATGGCAGGCCGCTTCTGCCAAGATGTACCAGCAGGGTGGTGCCCAGCAACCGGGTGCTGACTTCAACGGCGGCTTCAACCAGCAGGCAGGTCCTCAAGGCGGCGCTCAAGGCCCGCAAGGCGGATCCGGCAACGACGGAGAAGTCCAAGATGTCGATTTCGAGGAAATCAAATAATGACGAACCTAGCGCAATGCCGAACTTGTTCGAGCATTGCCGAGGTGAGGAAGTTATTGCGGGATTTCGCAGCAATACCGAACAATACTAATCATATCAAATGCGGGTGCCGACAAAAAATCGGTGCCCGTTTTTTTATGTCTGCCAAGACATTTTTCGGCACGGTTGTTGCCAAAAGGATAATGTCATGTTAACCATTTAAATCATCATTATGAATCATTCTTTTACCCTGTATGAGTCGGGCGAACCGACCTCAGACTACGGTTGTCAGTCAGCTTGCCTTCCGCAAAAGCCCTGATGAGGTTCTTGGAACATTATTAATGCGAAATTAATCGTAATTTTGCGGTATCAAAAACAGAGTTAAAATCAAACCTAATACCTATATGAAAATTTTACACACCAGCGACTGGCATTTGGGGCATGTGCTCTATGGCTATGATCGCACCGACGAGCAGCAATCGATGCTCGACCAGATGGTCAAGATTGCGAAAGAGGAGAAACCGGACTTGTTCCTGATTTCAGGGGATGTTTACCACACCGCCGAACCGAAACCGGCAGTCCAGAAAATGTTCAACAAGGCCGTTGCCGACTTGTGCAAGTCTTGCCCCGACATGACTATCGTGGTCACGGCAGGCAATCACGACAGCGGCACGAAACACGAGATTTTCAAAACCCCATGGGAAGCCCTGAATGTCCACATGATTGGCAAGTTCGACAAGGACAACCTGGAGTCCCACATCGTTGAGGTGCCCGGCAAAGGGTATGTCATAGCACTGCCGTTTACCAATGACCGATATCTGCCAGTGGACATTTATCAGCAGTTGATTGACTTGGCCAACCAGAAGAATACGGACAACCTGCCAGTCGTTTTCAGCGCGCATACCGCCATCTCGGGAGTGGATTTTACAGGACACGAAGATGCGGGCGACAAGCGCGTGGGAGGGGTGGATGTGATGGATGTCGCGAAAATAGGCGATGGCTATGACTACTTGGCGTTGGGACATATCCACAAACCGCAGTTTTTGCATACGGGCAAGCATAATGTGCGCTATAGCGGTTCGCCCATGGCGGTCAGTTTTGATGAAGCATACGACCATTCGGTGACCATAGTGGAGATTCCGCAACACAATGCGACGCTCACCAAAGACAATTTTAAAATGGTGAAGATACAAAATCCACGCCCATTGGTCACGCTGCCGAATCCCGACGACACGAAAGTGTTCGGTGCATGGAAAGAGGTGATAGCGCAATACGAGACATTCCCTTCTGATACGAAGGCGTATGTCCGCCTTAATATTACAGACCCCGAAGCCATGCCGTCCAACGCCTACGATAAGGCGGTGGAGCAGGCGAGAGGCAAAGCGTATATTTTCTGTTTCATCAATGCGAAACGCAAGACATATAGCACAGATGGCAGTGGCCAACAGCAAATGACCGTGGAGGAGTTCCAGGCCACCGATCCCTGGGAAGTGGTGCGGATGTATGCCGCCGACACGAACAGCGTGCTGTTTGACGAGGAGAATATGCAACCGCTGTTTAACGAAGTATTGGAATCATTAAAAACCAAGGAGGACTAAATATGAAACTGAAAAGATTGGAAATCAAAAATATAGCATCCATTGAGCATGCTAATATCGATTTTGAAAAAGAACCGTTGGCCGATAGCAATGTGATTCTTATCACGGGCGATACGGGTGCGGGCAAATCCACCATTTTGGATGCCATCTGTTTGGCTCTCTACGCCACCACACCGCGTATGACCAACTCAGAGATGGATGGCGAATGGAGGGAAAGCGATGCTGATAAGATGGATATCACGGATACCAAGCAGTTGATGCGAAAAAACACTACAGAGGCGTTTGCACGCCTGTCGTTTTTGGGCAGCGATGGGAATGAGTATGAGGCCGAGTGGCATGTGGAACGCAAGAAAAAGAATCTCGATCGCACATGGTCGCTTAAAAACCTCACCCATCCGGAGGACTCACCCGATGCTGGCAATGGCGTGAGCAATATCAAGGGAACCGGAAAAGACAAAGCGATGGCTGAAGCCATTCAAGTCGCCGTGGGCCTGACTTTCGACCAGTTCTGCCGGACAACGATGCTGGCACAGGGCGATTTCACCCGTTTCCTTAAGAGCGGCAACAAGGAAAAAGCCGCCATTCTTGAAAAGATTACCAACACCGAGCAGTATGCCCAAATTGGTGCGATGGTCTTTGAGTTGACGAAAAAGAAAAAGGAGGAGATGGATAAGGTGGATCCTGAGAAGCAGGAACAGCAGCCCATGAAAGAGGATGTTAGGAAAGAATTGGAGAAAACTTTAAGAGATAATAAGGGCAAACTTGATACTTTAGAAAAAGAACTTGGCACTGCTCAAAAGAAGAAAAACTGGTTGTCAACGGAGGAAACACTTCTCGATAATCAATCAAAAGCGAATAGTTCGCTATTACAAGCTAAACAGACCATGGAGTCGGATGCCTATAAACTTGCGCTTCAGAATGTGAAGGATTGGGATAGTACGACTGACGCGCGCGTATGGCTTTCCGCTGTTCGTGAGGCGACGGGAACGATTGATAAGGCCGAGCAGACAATTCTGGGATTGAAATCTAAGTACATAACCGTGCTGAACGGCCAGGAGTTCATTCGTGAAAAAATAAACAGCATTGATGAGCAGATTCGGAAGATAGACGATGAAATCAAGGAGGAAGGAGGAGAGAACCTTTCCTTGGAAGAATTGAATGGGCAGAAAGAAGAAGTCTTGAAACTGACAGGTAATATCATTGCGGCTAATGCGTTCGTGGGTGCCTATTTTGCGAAAGAGAAAGAGAGAAGTGAAAAACAGACGGAACTTGAAGGGAAAAAGAAGGAAATTGGCAAGAAAAGTAAAGAACTTGAAGATTTAGTCCCTAAGGTAGAGTCTGCCAAGACAAAGCATGAAGAATCGGTTAAAGAATACGAGCGGTTGAATTTGGCCATAGATACGCTGGCGGAGAAATTGCGTGCCAACCTGCAGATTAACCACAGATGTCCGATTTGTGGACAGGAGATAAAATCACTGGATAAGGTTCCGCATGAAGACCAATTGAAACGGATTGTGGAAGATGCGAAAAAGAAATGTGACGAAGCAAAAAAAGCATTTGATGGCTTTAACAAACAGTACAATGAATGTGACATTTGGTTGAAACAGAACAGACCCGCTTATGAAAAAGAGTTGATGGCATTTGATGAGGACACATCTCTTGAGAAGGCACAAAATGATGCCAAGAAGGCATTAGAGAAGTGTGACATCGAAAAATTGGATGAGCATACCCCTGAGGTTTTGGAACAAGCGATGGAAAATGCGGAAAAACGGAAGGAGGAAATCGGAAAGAAGATAGAACGGGCAAAGAAACTTGAAAACTTGCATAGTGAGATTAAGGATTTGAGAGATAACAAGATAGGTGTACTTGATACATTGTTTGACCAGATGCTAAGCGAGTTGCCGAAATGGAAGTCCCTCACCCATCAAAACGCGGCAGAGTTGCCCAACATACTGGCTAAGGCACAGACGCTGACGAACGAGGTTACGGCTGCTTTGACGAACAAGAAAACGGCGAAGGAGAGATTGAAGGCCAATCAGGATGACCTTGACAATTATATAAAAGTCAATCCTGAAATGACGAAGGAACGGTTAGAGCAACTTATTAAACTTAAAGGTGTAATCGAGCAGCAACGCCAAACAGTGAAAAATGCAAATGATGCGTTTACC
This sequence comes from Bacteroidales bacterium UBA3868, assembly GCA_002392325.1. Taxonomy (GTDB): domain Bacteria; phylum Bacteroidota; class Bacteroidia; order Bacteroidales; family WCHB1-69; genus F23-D06. The sequence goes on along the minus strand of DGGS01000144.1, from coordinate 1,576 downwards.
GCAGCCAATAGCGCATTGAAAACCATTGGCGAGCAGATAGAAGACCATGAGAAGGCCAAACCGGAAATAGCTGAAAATGAAACGATTGAGTCGTTGGATGGCATTCTCAGTGAGTTGCAGGAGAAGCAAAAAATATTGAATGAAACAGTGGGTGCCGACAAGCAAAAGTTGGATGACGATGACAAACTGATAGAGAAGCATGCCGAACTTGAAATTGAGTTCAAGAAGAGACAGACTGTATATGACCGGTGGAAAAAACTTAACGACCTGATTGGGGATGCGAAGGGCGACAAATTCCGGCTCATTGCGCAGAGTTATATCCTGGCCAACCTGGTGAATGCCGCCAATGTGCACATGCGGACGCTTACGGACCGCTACACATTGCATACCGCGCCAGGGCAGGACCTGATTATTCTGGTGGAGGATGCCTATGAGGGTGGTGTGAAGCGTCCGGTCAGCACCATCTCGGGTGGTGAGGGTTTCCTGGTGTCGTTGGCGTTGGCATTGGCGTTGAGTGAGATTGGGCAGAGTTTGAAGGTGGAGACCTTGTTCATTGACGAGGGTTTCGGCACATTGAGTGGCGAACCGTTGCAGAGGGCCATCAACACCTTGGAGTCGTTGCGAACCAGCAACAACCGCCAGGTGTGTGCCATCAGTCACCGCGATGAGGTGAAGGACAAAATAGCCGTGCAGATACAGGTGAACCAGGCCCCGCACTCTTCCAGCAGCACGGTGGATATTTTGCCGCATATCTCAGAATGAGAATTCTATATACAAACCTTTAGCCAAAAGGGAAAAGAGTTTACGTTGACTCCAGAAGCGTTATTTGCGAATGTCTTTGTAAATGGTCTTTTGGATCACATCCTCCAGTGATAGTTCTGTGTCGTCGAGCAGGGCGGGCTCATAGCCCATCTCAAGCGCCTTCTCTGTCGGATACACAAAGTAGGTGCAGGTGCACTCGGCGCACAGAACATGATCGGGACTCCATATTTCTCCGCGGACCGTGGCCAAGGTGCGACGATGTTCCACAAGGCGTGCGCGCAGCAGAATGTATGGCCATTTGGTGCTCACGGGCTTGCGGTAGCGCATCTCCATCTTGGCGGTAACACCGGAGGTCTGCAGTTGGAAGAAGACCACCCATCCGCATATCTCATCCAGCAGAGTGGCTTGCAATCCGCCGTGCAGCGTGTCAATCCAGCTCACATGGTTCACACCAGCGCGCCATACGGAAACCACATCCTGCTCGTCCCAGTAAAAACTCATCTGCATGCCCATCGGGTTGTTGGGGTCGCATCCGAAACAATTGTATCCATTGGTGTTGCCCACCCATGGGTTGATTATCTTTTTCATAATATGCTCATTTATTTTAAAATACAGGCCAGAAACCGGACATCCTTGCCGCTGTTGTTGGCAATGCTGTGAATCTCCCCATTGCCGGTGAACATCACATCACCGGCGCGCATGGTGGCGGATTTCCCGTTGTCGGAAACCTCCGCTTCGCCCTCCAAGATGTAATAGATCTCGGCGTCCTCTGTGTGCGGGTGCTCCTTGATGCGGCTCCCGGATGGGAGGGTTA
>DGGS01000226.1 GCA_002392325.1 Bacteroidales bacterium UBA3868 | reverse complement strand
GAGTGGAATTTAATAGGAACATTATGAATTTATTTTGATGAATGATGCTTGAAGAATGCCGCCCAGGTGATGCCTACTGCTACCCATGGCTCGTCGTTGTATTGCGGTTTCAGCAGACGGACGCCCGCTTCTGCCTTGACGGTGATTTCGGGTATGGGGCGGTAGTTGATGCCTCCGCTCACACAGTGACGGTCGCTCCACTGATAGTCGGTGAGCATGGGTGCGGGAATGTATGAGTCGTAATACTCGTAGCGGGCGAAAAGGTAGAATTTCTGGTTGGCGAGTTTGGCATTGCCCTTGGCGATGCTGAAAAAGTCGAAGCCCACTTCACCTCCAGCGGTCCAGGCCGAGGACCCTACTAGCGTGTGAGGGTAGGGCGACTGGTTGCTGTTGGACAGCGAGGCGTTGTAAGAGGATATCATGGCAGCATCTGCCAGATAACCGTACAACCCGTTGCCACGCAAGATGAGCCCGTTGTGCTTGTAACTGAAATCCAATGCGCCAATGGCTACTGTTCCCCTCACATCCTTGTATCGGGTGGTGTGCTCATCCGTGATCACATCGTTCTGGAAGGAGTTGCCGACATAACCGCTGATCCCGATGCGCAATCCCGGTATGCTGTAATTGTCCACACGGGCTGCCACGGCCAGTTTGTTGGCCACCTTGAACTCGTATGGGGAAGCGGAACCGTTGTGTATCCAACCGGACACATCGAACATGCTGGAGTTGAGCCCCGGCATGACCATCACATCGTAGCGCCATCCCTTGATGCGCCCCCAGATTTCAATGCCTGTTTCATGCCATGTGCAGGGAATGATGGTGTTTTCGCCTTCAGGACGATATACGCCGAAGAACTCATTGGGCAGGTGTGCGTTGTTGGTGCCGCCAACGGGCACCACGATGTGACCGGCGCGGATGTTCATCTTCCCGCCCCAAAAAGCTTTTTGCAACCAGAACTGCTCCAGGGCCACCTCTCCGCCGCGCTCAATCTCTTTCTCGAATTCGCCGGTCTCCTCCGCCTCTACCTCCACCGCCGATTCCGTGCCCCCGTGCTCAAACTCAATCTCCGCATTGAACGACCAACCGCGCCCGAAATCATAACCCAGCATGAACACGGCATGAGGAAGGTCCACACGCCCATGCCCTTTGGATTCGGCATAACTGGACGCATGAGAGTAACGAAACATGTTGTCGCTGAAAAAATTGTATTTGTAAACGGCTTCGCCATAACCACCAATGGTAAGCTGCCCGTGACGCTTGGTGCTGTCGTTGGCAATGGTCTCAGTTGATTTTTTTTCGATGTTTTCTTGCGCTTTAACAGGTTGATAGGCAAGGATTAAAAAACTTGAAAGGATAAGTAGGATATGCTTCTTCATGCTTGTTTATTTACTGTGTACAAAAGTATGCATAGCCCATTCCCTTGGGAATACCCTTTTTTTATGAATTTGCCATAGATTAATAATAAATAATGGCGAGTGCCTTGAATTTATTCATGTCAGCGGGTTTTAAAAATCAGGAGATATGGGAAACATGCAAGCCCGACAGACGAAATTGTTGTATTTTTGCGGCGTGAAAAACAAGGGTGACCTGTTCGAGCGTGTTTAAGTTACCCTTGATAAATCTTTAGATTTTAGAATTATGGAAAAAAATAACATGTCCACTTGGGATTCTTTTTCAGCTGGGGCCAAACAGTTTCTGAACGATGTTGTGTTCCAGTATGTGCCGAAGTTGATAGTGGCCGTTATTGTGCTTTTTGTGGGCTGGAAACTCATCAATCTGCTGAATCGGGTGATGAAACGCGCCTACGACCGGCACAAAGTGGACCCGTCCTTGCAACAGTTCCTGCATTCCGTGATCGATATCATCCTGAAAGTGCTGCTCGTACTGACTGCGATGGGAATCATGGGCATCCAAATGACTTCGTTTATCGCTATTTTGGGTGCTGCTGGTGTGGCCATCGGTATGGGACTGCAGGGCACATTGCAGAACTTTGCCGGTGGGGTTATCATATTGTTACTCAAGCCGTTCAAAGTCGGCGACTACATAGAGCAGGGCTCCTATGCCGGTTTTGTGGAGGGTATCCAGATTTTCAATACTACATTGCGCACCTACGATGCCCGCAAAATTATCGTTCCGAATACGGAATTGGCCACCAAGTCGCTGGTGAACCATTTCAACCTGCCTCAACGGCGAATCGCTATTCCGATTGGGGTCGCTTACGGCGAGTCCGTGGATAAGGCCAAAGAGGTACTGTTGAAGGTGGCAAACGCCAATCCTCAAGTGCTGCAGGAACCGAAACCGCCTTTTGCCACTTTGGAGAAGTTCGGGGACAGCTCTCTGAATATGACACTTTATGCGTGGACACTGCCCGAGAATTATTGGACCACGCTGTATTCACTCAATGAGGAAGTGTATGCGGCTTTCCGTCGCGAGGGTATAGAAATCCCGTTCAATCAGATGGATGTGCACATTCGGAAAGAGGAATAATGCCGCCCGCTATCGGACAATCAATTTGGCACTCTCACCTTGGGATTTAATGATGTAAATACCACAGGGGAAATCGCTGATATCCAATGTGGTACATTCTTGAATCACCCCTGTTGTTTTTATCAGTTGTCCCGTGATGTTATAGATGAAAACCTCACCATCGGCGTATATGGTGACGGTATTTTGGGCAGGATTTGGAAATAACAGAAGCGAGCCTTTCGTGTTTTCCCAGTTCTCAATGCCGGTTTCTTGTGGGATGGTAATGAGCGCGGTTGCCGTGCTGCTCATGCAGTGCCGGCTTGCGTTGAGCGTGATAGTGTATTGCCCGCTGTCGGCATAGGTGTGCGTGATGATGCTGTCGGAAGAGACCAGCGTTTCCCCATCTCCGAAATCCCAAGCCAGTTCACTGGCGTGTGTGCTGTTGTTGGTTAGTGTAACGGTTTGGTTGTCAGTGTTTTCTATGTCAAATGCGGCTTGTGGTTCAGGGCGCTGCCAGTCGGTGATGTGCTCGTAAACCACCGTGCGTACCGCATCGCGGATGATTTGCGCTGTATTGCTGTCGAGTCCGCTGTCGTAGGTGATGTGGGTGGGATCTTGATGAAACAGCATGACATAAAAGGCGCAGGCGGCGGCATAAGTGCCGGCCAGGGAGGGATGACTGCCGTCTGATTGGTACAATTCGATACTGCTGTGATGAGTCCTCAAATAACGCCAGACGCGTCCAACTGGGCACAACGAGGCGTCATTGGCGGTTGCCATATAGGTGTAACGCAAGCATAACATGCTGTCCATGCCCTCGTATGTGCCTAATACAGGGAAATATACGGCATTGGCGGCGTCGCCGTTCTTGCGTCCCCAAGTCATGTAGAACATGGGCTCTGCGCAGGGATTGTGGGCGTATATGGAATCCACCAGCCGTTGGGCGTATGTGAAAACCTCCGCTTCCACTTGCGCTTGAGGAAATGACGGGTATTGGCTCTGTTCCTGCAAAACCACCGCATCCCAACCGCCTTGGCATATCAGGGTCATGGATTGGTTCGTGCAGTGCTGCATGAAGGTGCATCCCCCCGGAGTGTTGGCGGTGACCGCCAGATTGTCGCCCATGCTTTGCGCGATTTGCGACACCATTTGCGGCAAATTGTTGACTTCCGTATAACTGTTTCCGACAAATAATACCCGTTTGCTAGTTTGAGCGAAGGAGAAACTTAGGCAAAAGAAAAGAAAAACAAAACCCAAGATGAAACGGTTCCTGTTCATAGTCTGTTTTATAATATTCTTATAATGAATTGTTTATAAAAAAATCCGATACGATGTTCTATCTTACAAATATACAAAAATGAATATTATCAATATTTTATAAAATTAAATAATAATTTTTATTATTTTTGCAAATTATTAATAATAAAACATGAAAACAAAACCAATCATAATATTTGGCCTGTTTGTGTCGGCCCTCTCCGTATGGGTTGATATCTTCAGGTTGGGGAAAAACAACTTTCTTTTATTGCCCTTGTCGCATGAATGGCGCGCGCGGCAAGGGGGATTAAGCGCATGAAACAATTATTAATTTAACAATTAAACAAAATATTCTATGAAAAATAAAATATTGATTTTATTTGGTCTGGCTCTTTTCATCTTCGCCATTACCATGGTTTCCTGCAATAAGGAGGAAGAAAACAAGAGATATGTGCCTGACCATGATTCGGCTCGCATTGATTTCGGTTCTTATTTTCAGGATGCGGAGCGGCGTGCGGATATTTTTTGGCGGGCATGTGATAGGGCTTATCAAACGAACCCGGACCAGTTTATGACGGCCTGTGAGATGAACGATTTTGATGGGTTTAAGAGGATAACCCAGTTGGATGATGCCTTTTTTGAGGAGCTCAGGGATGATATTGTGCAGGCGCAGGCCCGGATAGAGCGCGATCATCCGGGCATCACATCAAAATATATGGAAACCTCTTGCTCCGAATGTTCCGGAAAGGTGCTTCAGAAGGTCGGCCGTTATGTGCAGACCCATAATGGACAATCGGCGCTTGTGGATAAACTGGAACCGGCCGACTGTTGGTTCATCTGCTCTATGGCCTGCATGTCCACACTGGAACTGTTTGTCCCATGCGTGTTGACATGCGTCAAAATGTGCAATGTGTACTTTAATCTCTGGTTTTTATGAAAAATGTTTTGTTCCTGTTCATTCTGTTGGCAGTGCTCTCTGCCAACAGAATGTTCTCACAAAATATGTTTGAGGGGAAACTGATCTATGTGCAAGAGATGGATAAAGGACTTGTTTCTGAAACGCAAATTATGGAATATCACAAGAATGGGAATGTGCTGACGGTGATGCCGGATATGAAACTCAAACTGTTGTACAGACAGGATTTGGGGAAACTTGTTTCGATACAAGATATGGCTGGAACGCCTGTCATTACGCAAAAGAATTTGGAGAAGACAGATACGGTGGAACTTGAGTTCGCTGATGGGTTGGAGCAAAAAGGAGTGTTCAACTGTGTGCGCGTGACGAGTATGACGCAATCCAATATGATGAGAGGGGTGAACAGGAGTTTGGTGGACACCTCGTATCGTATTCCATATAATTATGGGGCGTATTTGAACATTCCGCATGGTTTGCTTGTGGAAATGGAGTCGGAAGCGGAGGTGAAAGGCATGAAGATAAAGGTTCGCAAACGACTGATAGAGGTTGTGGAAGGCGAAGTGGACCCATTGCTCTTCGCACTGCCGGAGGAGGAAGGCGCGGTCTTGGTGAGGTTGGATGAGGACGGGCGATTGCTTATAACGGGTCGTGACAGTTTGAAAATGGCAAAGATGGTGTCCTCGAATAGCTCAGGAAAGGTACAGGAATTATTTGATGATAAGCAATTTGTGAAAAGAGTGGGGAAGGGGACTGTGTTGTTGGATTTCGGTGCGAGATGGTGTGTGCCTTGCCGTCAGATGGATCCAGTGATGGAAAGTTTGGCGGTAAAAAACAATAAAAAATGTCATGTGCTGAAAATTGATATCGACCAGTGCCCCAAAACTGCGGAAATGTTCCATGTCACAACGGTTCCAACGGTTGTCTTGTTGTCGAATGGGCTTGAGATAGCCCGATTTACGGGTGGCGGACATACAGAGGCGGAGATTTGGCGGTGGGTGCGCGACAAAATAAACGGGAAATAATCTTTTTATTAAAAAAAACGATCGTCACGAAATGACATTGCAAAAATGTCATATTTTTCAAATTTTCTCTTCAAGCGGTTCGTACGGAATATTTTTTTAGTTTTGCACTTTTGATTGTGTGTTGGGCTTGGGTGGTTGGGAATTGGTCTTTGAAAATATTTAATCTTTTATATCCTATGAAAAAACTTTTTATCGCAATTGCTTTACTGACACTAATTTGTGGCTGTATGAAGAAACAAGATCAAAACAATGAGAAAATTATCGGCAAGCCCGAAATTCAGGTCCAGGACGGCCGTTTCACCCCCGAGGTGATGTGGGCGTTGGGTAAGATGGGCGAGAAATCTGTCTCCCCCGACGGCAAACAAATCGCCTACACGGTTACTTACTATGACATGAACGAGAACAAGGGCAATGCCGAAATCTACTTGATTCCCGCTGAAGGCGGCGAAGCCAGCCAACTCACCACGACGGCTGCCAGCGAGTTCAACTTGGTTTGGAAAGACAACAAAACGCTGCTTTTCTGCCGCGACAACGACATCCTTTCCATGGATGTGAAATCCAAAAAAGAGAAGAAACTCGGCACCGTGGAAAGCGGAATTGAGGGTTTCAAACTCGCTCCCGACGGCAATTCTATAGTTTATATCACCACCAAACCCGTGGTGCGTCCCCAACATCTTGACAAACTCTATGCCGGTCTCGACAAAACCACCGGCCGCATCAATGAGGACCTGATGTACCGCCATTGGGACAACTGGGTGGACGAGTATCCGCAAATCTTCCTGGCCCCTTTTAATGGCAAAAAGGTTGACATTGAGCATTCTACAGCCATCATCGACGGCGTGTTCGAGTGCCCGATGCGTCCATGGGGCGGCGTGGAACAGTACAACTACAGTCCCGACAGCAA
>DGGS01000076.1 GCA_002392325.1 Bacteroidales bacterium UBA3868 | reverse complement strand
CGGATATTACGGCCCTCACGACCGATAATACGGCCCTTGATTTCGTCGTTTTCAATATTGAACACGGACACGGTATTCTCCAATGCCGCCTCCACGCCTGTGCGCTGCAAAGCACTCACAACCAGCTTTTTGGCTTCCAGATTGGCAGTGGTTTTGGCTTCGTCAACAATATCTTTAATCATCACCATGGCGTCGGCTTTTGCCTCGTCACGCATCAGTTCGATAAGTTGCGCTTTGGCCTGCTCGGAAGTAAGTTCTGCGATGGATTCCAGTTTCGCCTTTTGCACGGCGGTCTGTTCTTCCAGTTCCTTCTGTTTCTGGGCGTTAGCTTGAATCTGCTTGTTCAAGTTCTCTTTCAGGGCAGTGTTTTCGGCCGTCTTGCGGTTAAGTTCCTCCATCTTCTGGCCGAGGGTGTTTTCTTTTTGTTTTATGCGGTTCTCAGCGGAAGCGATTTGCTGGTTCTTCTCATGAACGGTCTTCTCATAATCGCTTTTCAGTTGGAAGAATTTCTCTTTTGCCTGGAGTATTTTCTCTTTCTTCAGCAGTTCTCCATCTTCTTCGGCTTTTTTCAGGGCTTCACGGCCTGCTTTCGTGAGTTGTTTTCTCAATAGTGTGTAGGCGAGTCCGAGACCGGCCGCAATGCCGACCACGACGCCTATCAAAATCCATAGAATTGTCATATTATGTGGGGTTTAGTTGGTAAAAAGTTAAAAGTTTGTAAAGTTTTTAAAGTTTGTAGGTTATCGATATATTTTTTTAGTGAGTTGAAAGCATAAAAAAACCGCATAAGTTCCATAGGGTTTCGAAAAACTCCTATCTGATATGGATGAAGGTGCCGACCTGCTTCGCGCTTCCCCGGGCTGAAAAGCCATCCTTGCGGATTCGGGCCTGTTCTAGGCAAGCCAAGCGTCCCCTTCGTTTGAAAATGTGTTGAGTTTAACAAACGTATCTGAACTTATGCGGGATGGGTTATTTCAAAGAACGAGTCTAATCAATTTCGAATTTATCGGTCAATTGTTTCAGCGATTCCATCATCGGCACCACTTCTTCATCAAAACCTTTGAGTCTTTCTTCATCGGCCAACCACTTCACCACAAAATCGACTAATATCTTGGAGAGCAAGTCCTGTTGGTCGGTATATGTCCATTTTTTAGCAAATTCCAAAAAACTGTCATTGATTATTTTCTCTGCCTCACGGAAATAATGTTCCCATTCTTTCTGAATCGTAATGGTCATCGGGCGTTGCGCCACCTGAATTGTGATCTTGATACGATTGTCATCCATAACTACTTATTCGTGAGCAGATTAATACATTTATCTATCTCCCGCACCCAATCATTTATCTGTTTTTTCGTCTCTTGTTTGTCTCTTTTATTTAAAACTGTTTGTGTTACTACTGTTAATTTTAATCTTTCCGTCAATTCTTCAGTCTGCTTTATTAGATTTTTCTGCTTTTCCTCCAGTTCTGCGTTTTTCTCCTTCAGCTCAGCATTTTCTCTCTGTAAATCAGCCACTTTCAACAACGCCGCTTTAACATTATATTCAATCTTATTATATAAACTCTCAAACGATGCCATTGATATTATATTGACCTGCAAAAATACAATTTTTCATGGGATGTGCAACCATTTCTATCGCGAGTTCAAGAAAAAAAACCATCAATAAATTTTATCTTATTAATTATCAATATATTACAAAATAATACAAACAAGAGGATGTGATAATTAAAAATAAAAAGTGACGGATATAAAAAAAAGATGTATTTTTGCAGCATCTTAAACGGAATTTTCAAATCTTAAAAAAATAGGAGACCTGCTATCGAAAAAAATCTACTTTCTTAACATATTGTAAAAAAGAAAGGAGTTCTCTATGAAGACCGTTAAACTTACTGATAACGAGTTGATAGCAAGTTATCAAAGCGGAAACGAGCAAGCTTTAAGGACATTGATAGCGCGCTATGAGAAGCGCCTGTTTTCCTATATTATGCTCTCTGTAAAAAACAAGGAACTGGCAGAGGATATTTTCCAGGACACTTTCATAAAGGTCATCAACACCATCCGGTCGGGCAATTACCATGAGGAGGGGAAATTCTTCCAGTGGATCATGCGCATCGCCAACAATCTAAAGATTGACTACTACCGGAAGGTGCAGCGAATGCCCATGTTTGACAGCAATGGGGAGTTCGACATCTTTGAGGTGTTGAGTGCCCAGGAGGACTCGGTGGAGCAGAAGTTGATTCGCGAGCAGATCTACAATGACCTGCAGCGTGTGATCGAATATCTGCCCGAAGAGCAGAAAGAGGTGCTGGTCATGCGCATATACCAGGACTACAGTTTCAAGGAGATCTCCGAATTCACGGGAGTCAGCATCAACACCGCACTGGGCCGGATGCGCTACGCACTCATCAATCTCAGGAAACTGATTGCGAAGAACAACGTGGTTATCGAATAGCCATTTGATTGTAAATCAATATCTTACATCACATTAGGCGGCAAAAGTCATCGTAACGAAAAAAAACGTACTTTTGCGGCCTATTATTTTTGTATAAAATTTATATAAACCAAATTAAAAAACATGGCAACAACAGCTGATTTCAAAAACGGACTCTGTATTGTGTACAACAACGAAATATGGACCATCGTTGAATTCCTGCACGTGAAACCAGGCAAGGGCAACACCTTTGTCCGCACCAAACTGAAAAACCTCAAAACCGGTCGTGTTCAGGAATTCCGTTTTGATGCCGGCATCAAAATCGAACTGGCCCGTGTGGAGCGTCGTCCGTACATCTTCTCCTACAAAGAGGGAGCCACCACTTACAATTTCATGCATGCTGAGACATTCGAGCCGCTGACCATCGAAAAGGACCTCATCAACAACCCTGACCTCCTGAAAGAGGGCCAGACCGTTGAAATCATGTACCACACCGACACGGACACTCCGCTCACCTGCGAACTTCCTCCTTTTGTTGACCTGGAGATCATCGAGGCCGACCCGGGCGTGAAGGGCAACACCGCCACCAACTCTCTGAAGAGAGCCGTTGTGGAAACGGGCGCGGAAGTATATGTTCCCCTGTTCATCAACGCTGGCGAGAAAATCAAAGTGGACACTCGTACCAACAAATACTCAGAAAGAGTTAAGGAGTAATAAATGCGATTCGTCCAACCTCTTTCTTTAGACGAGATTATCGGAATAATCGGGCATCCTGTCACCATTGTCGGCAACACGGAAGGCATGGTGACGGGGGTGAACGAGTTTCATTCCGTTGAAGAAGGCGAACTGACATTTGTCGATTGCGACAAATACTACCAGCGCATCCTCCAGAGCAAGGCGTCGTTCATCCTCATCAACCAGGATAACCTTGCCTGTCCGGAGGGCAAAACGCTGATTGTCACTTCCGACCCCTTATCCGATTATCTTCAGATTGTCAGAAAGTTCATCCGTTTCAACCCGCAAAGCACGGCCATTCATCCAAGCGCCGTTATCGGGGAGGGCACGATCATACAACCCCTCGTGTTTATCGGGGAGAATGTGAAGATTGGCAAAAACTGCCTGATCCACTCCAATGTGAGCATCTACGCCGACACCGTGATCGGTGACAATGTCATCATCCACTCCAACAGCACCATTGGCGGCGACGCTTGTTATTTCCAGAAGCGTCCCGACGGATGGGTGAAGTTGGACTCTTGCGGCAACACCATCATTGAGAGTGATGTGGAGATCGGTTGCGGCTGCTGCATAGACAAAGGCGTTTCGGGCACCACATTCATTGGGGAGGGCTCCAAATTCGACAACCTGGTCCAGGTGGGGCACGACACCCACATCGGCAAACGCGTGTTATTGGGCGCACAAAGCGGCATAGCGGGCTGCACCTACATTGACGACGACTGCAAGATATGGGCCAAATCCTGTGTCAACAAAGACCTTTACATTGCGAAAAACACCGTATTGTATGCGGTTTCCGCTTTGGACAAAAGCGTTCAGCAGGAGGGTTGCACCCTGTTTGGCATGCCAGCCATAGACGCAGCCACCAAATGGAAGGAGATGATTCTCATCAAGAATCTTCCAAAGTTGTATGAGACTGTAAAGGAACTTCAAGATAAAGAAAAAGGCAGGATGTAAATCCTGCCTTTTTTAATTCTTCCAAACTCGGCTTAGTGTTTGAGTTGTCTTTCCAACTCCTTGATTTCCTGCTCGATTTTGTTGATTTGAGCATCCGTTTCCTTCAAGCTCTTTTCATTGGCTTCCATTGTTTTTTGGATTTTTTCAATCTGTTTGGCGTTTTTGTCCTGATCTTTCTGCAAGGACTTTTTATTGCTTTCCAATTTGGCCAATTGTTCTTTCAACGCATTGATCTGTTGTTGCACCTCATAAGCGCTCACTTTGGGGGCGAAGGATTTGAGGAAGTAGCGGATAGCGTTGTCAGCATCCGGATTGTTGGCAGATGTAATGGCGTTCATGTTACCCGTTGTAACAATCATAGCCAATTGAGTGGTTTTGTTTTTCTTCTTTCCGAATTCGCTGACATTGAAATAGATATCATAATTGTCAGGACCAAACGGGGCGAACGGTTGACTGAGGTAAGCACGGTAGCCGTTCTCTTTGGAAGCCTTCAGGTTGTACTGGTTTTCCATAAGGTTGCGCATTGTGGACTCAACCAAGTCAACGGAGGCGTTTTTCAGATTGAGGAGATAGCCGGAATACTGTGATTTACCGAAATCGATCATAGATGTGTTCACTTCCTGAGCGGACAGGGTGAATGCAGCGAATACGACTGCAACTAAAACGAAAACTTTTTTCATATTGAACAAATTTTAAAAATTAAACAGATTCTTTGAAAGTGCAAAGATAAAAAAATTATTTTTGTGCGCCATTATGCACATCAAAGAGATTATAGATAATTTTTCCTTCCCTGTATATCTCGCACCCATGGAAGGCATTACAGATCATGCGTTTAGGATGATTTGCAAAGAAAAGGGTGCGGACATACTCATTTCCGAATTCATATCCTCCGACGCGTTGTCCAGGGAGGTCGAAAAGAGCATTGTCAAAATGCGGTTCGACGAGCGGGAGCGACCGTTTGGCGTCCAGATTTTCGGGCACAACGAGGAATCGCTGATCACGGCGGCCCGGATTGCCGCCGAGGGCAGGCCTGATTTCATCGACATCAACTGGGGATGTCCGGTGAGAAAGGTCGTGAACAAAGGTGCGGGAAGTGCGATTCTGCAAGACATACCCAAAATGGTGGCGCTCACTTCTGCCGTAGTCAAGGCGGTATCCTTGCCGGTCACGGTAAAAACGCGACTGGGTTGGGACCATACGAGCAAGCCCATCGTGGAAGTGGCTGAGCGATTGCAAGATATTGGCATTGAGGCGATTGCCATACACGGGCGCACGCGCTCGCAGATGTATGGCGGCGAGGCGGACTGGAATCTGATAGGTGCCGTCAAGTCAAACCCGCGCATGCGCATCCCGGTCATCGGCAACGGGGACATTGACTCGGCGGAGAAGGCCCTCGACTACCACAACCGTTATGGGGTTGACGGCATCATGATCGGCAGGGCGGCCATCGGCAACCCCTGGATATTCCAAAACATCAAGCAACTCATTGAGAACAAACCCCTGGTGTCACCGACCTATATGGAGCGGGTGGAAACCGCCCTTCATCATCTGAGGACATCGGCGGAGGACAAAGGCGAACGGCGCGCGGTTTTAGAGATGCGAACGCAATATGCGGGGTATTTCAAAGGGTTGCGCAACTTCAAAAGTGTCCGGATGAAACTGATGACCGCATCCACCATCGAGGAGTGCCGCCAACACATGCTCGCTTACTCGGACGAGCTGTAAAAACCGATTCCGGCACCTTTCTCATTTTATTCAAATCCCTATCCATCAATTAATTACGGATTTTATTTTTTTTCATTTCCACTATTTTTATTTTATAGTTGTGAAAAACAAAAAAAAATGTATTTTTGCCAACTTATATGTATTATACATTATTAGTGCGAATTTTTTTTTAACAAGAATAATATAAAATTCAAGTAATATGACTACTACAAAAAAGGTATTCTTACTCGTACTCGCATTCTGTTGGATGCCTATGATGTTATTTGCCCAAAGTCACATTGACTCGGTAACCATCTATCGTGAGAATTTTGACGGCAGCACCTATCAGGCCACGACCTCTTATGTGTTCTTCCCGGAAGGAGACTGGCATTTGGACTCATCCTTGTCGGTAAGCTCGCCCGCCTGTATTCACGCCAACATGTACAACCGTTCTGGTAACATGAACCTTACCACGAACGCCATACCGCTGTCATCCACCGCGGTTGGCGGTCAGGCACGCCGCGTTTACATGATGTTCGACCACATTTGTAAGGTCAACAAATTGGACAACGCCTACATCTACTACCGTACCGCCACGGGTCAGAACAGTGACGGCACATACATTTGGAGTAGTTACAAACTATTGAATTTCAACCAGTCAAGTTCGTTCTACTACGGCGACGGCAAAGCCGATCCGTACTTGACGCGTACCACCGCGCATTTCGGTAATGTCACCGCCGGCAAGTTCGACCACGAATGTTACGGTACAGGCGCTAACGGATTGTGGAAACCCAACACAAACAATGCGAGCCCGACCAACGCCTGGTGGAGACACGAGATTCTCGACATCTCCAGCTTTGTGATTGACACCAATGTCACGCACATCCAAATCCAGTTCCGTTTGAACAAGGTCTCCCCCACTTCATCCGGTACGGAGGTTTGTGCCGGATGGTTCATCGACAACCTCACCTTCCTCCTTTCCAATTGCGAGTTGGAAATTCCCCGTATTGCTCTTACCAACCCTGTTTATGCCGGTGGTGACGCCAACTGCGGCGCTTTGAACAACAACCTGCGGAACAACACAGGTCCTTATCTCATCAACGCCTCCATCAAAGACAATGACACACTCGATTTAAACACCATTCGATTCACATACCAAAAGAACAGCGAAGCCCCTGTCACGATCACGACACACGGTTCCTCGGTTCCAGGATCTAACGGGCACAACCACACCGAGCAATGGCTATTGCCGAGCATCTGCTATTATGACACTATCCGCTACCAAATCTATGTGGAAGATGTGCACGGGAACAAGCGTCAATTGGACACCTTCCTGATCGCATGGCACAACCAGACCAACTTACAGAACAACGACTGCCGTGCGGACGGTATTAACACGCAAGAGTTCCCGCATTGTTTTATCACAGGACAAGCGCAGCCAGTGAAGTTCTATTTCACCAACAAGAGCGACGCTCCGCACTCCGGAGGCAACTCCCAACAAGAGTCATTGACCGTAGTGTTGAAAGTGGAAAATGAGAACCATCAGGTCACCCATAACTCCACGCACAACTGGACGGGTGGCATCTGTATGGACATTTCCGATTCCCTTTCCTTGGGAACCTTCACGCCCACCCGCGGATTCAACTACATCACGGCCTACATCACATCCCGTAACGGACAACCCGATGGGTATCATGCCAACGACACCATCAAGTACACGGGATTTGCCTGTGACAGTCTTCTCAACGGCGACTA
>DGGS01000161.1:30863-32290 GCA_002392325.1 Bacteroidales bacterium UBA3868 | reverse complement strand
CCGTAAAGACGCACGGCCGTGCGTCTCTGCCATCCCCACAAACCACGGTCAACACCTCCGACATCCCCTCCGGCCTGTACCTCCTGCGCATCACCCTGACCGACGGCACTGTGCAAAACATAAAGGTGGCCAGAAAATGAAAAGTCTCTCGTCCCACGTCTTACGTCTCACATCTCACGTCTAATTTTCCCCTATCTTTGCCCCAACGAAAATGTTAATTTTTAAAATACACACATTATGAAACGAGCATTATTCACCACAGTACTTCTTGCCCTGCTGCTGATGTGCGGTGGGGTGGCAAGAGGGCAAGAGACAACCTCTTCTCAAGGAGAGCTAACGCGACACCACGAGGTGGGTTTCTCATACGGGTGTCTTCCGATGTCCATATTCTCATTGTACCCTCACAGTATGGATTTCTGGAGTGATGGTTGGGATGAGGTTTCGGGATCGTTTAAAGCCAAACCTTGGGTTAACTGCCTGAATTTTCATTACAGTTATCATTTCAACCGGTTCCATTCCATTATTGTAACAGGAAACTGGTTTATTATGCAACATGGGAATCATAGCTATACATGGACACCGCTTCTAAAACACCATCATCTGCTTGGCTTGCAGGTGGGTTACGGCATTACATATTTCACGAAAGGAATTGTTTCGTTGTATTCAACCGCAAATGTTGGTTTCATCGTGGATTTGGAAACACCGCAAGTGGGCATTCCCAACCATTTGGTTCAAGGCCTCCGCAAGGATATTTGGCCTGAATTCCATGTGTGTCTGTTGGGGGTCCGTCTTGGCAAAGCCAATGCCGCCAATTTTGAACTTGGTTTCGGCACGCAGGGTATGCTGAAAATAGGATATGATTACAGATTCTAATGATAAAATCAAAGATTATGAAAAAAGGAATAATACTTACATCCATCATATTGGCTTTGCTCACGACATCATGCGTTAAGCACAGTTGTGAGTACGGACAGCCGGCCAAGATTGTCTTTTTGAAAGAGCCGTATAAGGCTCAATGCTGGAGGAACAAGAAATACCACACCATCAATGCCCATGTGTTCATAGGTTCGCAGGGGAGTTATACTTTCAAAATAACAGGTATGGTACCTAAGGAATTTCAAACAGGGGATACAATAAATGCAAGGCTGTTACTCAAACCAGTTCCCTATTATGAAGGTGAATTTCTTTATGTGTATACTCCAGGGCCGGATGATGACCCGAATGGCGCAGAGGTTTTTTATAAACTCTATTGTATCGAGAAGGAGGATTGATATTTAAGAATGTGCAAGATATATTCACCGTCCATCCAAACCCCACGAATGACATCCTGCATGTGGCGGTCACGGGCGGCAACGCGAAAATCGCGCGCGTGGGAATGTTTGACATGTTCGGGCGGAACATTTCCGTAAAGACGCACGGCCGTGCGT
>DGGS01000161.1:0-30785 GCA_002392325.1 Bacteroidales bacterium UBA3868 | reverse complement strand
CGGTCAACACCTCCGACATCCCCTCTGGCCTGTACGTCCTGCGCGTCACCCTGACCGACGGCACCGTGCGGAATGTGAAGGTGGTGAAAGAATGATATTTGTATAATCCGAAATTTTTGTCCATACGGGAGCGGGAGGAATCTTGCTCCCTTTTTTGTGTGTTTAGTCGTTGGCCTTTGGCCATAGGGCCTTGGTTTCAAGTTTCAAGTCTAAACCCCCATTTCTCATATCCCTTTTCAAATTTCCAATTTCCCTCTCGCTTCGTAGGCCGTGGTTATCCCGCACGACATCGTTTTGTATGCCACATCACGGAATCCCGCTGCCCGCAGGCGTTCGGCCATTGCTTCTCCCCAGATGAAATTCTTGACACTGCGGTTGAGGTAGCCGTAGGCGGTTTTGTCCTTGCTCAGCCATTGGCCGATTTTGGGCAGGATATGGGAAAAGTAGAGGTCATAAACCCAGGCGATGAATCTGTTTTTCGGATAGGAAAACTCCAAGATCATGAGTTGGCCGCCGGGCTGGAGCACGCGTCGCATCTCGCGCAGGCCCTGGTCCAAATCGGAGAAATTGCGGACCCCGTAGGCACAAGTTACCGCGTCAAAATGCCCGTCGGGGTAGGGGAGCGCCAGGGCACTGCCTTCCACAAACTCGATTTGCCCCTGCATGTTCCGCTTGGCCACCTTTTCCGCCCCGATCTTCATCATCTCCGTTGACAAATCAATACCGGTAACATGCTGTGCTTTGCCCTGTTGCACAACCTCAATCGCCAAATCGGCCGTGCCGATGGCCACATCTAAAAGATTCTGACAGGGAACGAGTCTCTTTACCGCCTTTTTCCGCCATTTTTTGTCAATATTGAGCGACAAAAGATGGTTCAGCCGGTCGTAAGAGCCGGCGATGCGGTTGAAAAGAGAGCCGATGTTGTTTTTTTCGTTCACAAGGATTCTTGATTTTATTTCTTTTTCTCTACTGAAAAACCGAACTTGCCGAACATTTTGCCCAAATCGTAATAATGTCCGTGCGAGTAGGTCACCAAATTGGCGCGTTGCAGCTCCAAGGCGTCCGTTTTGCGGTTGAACAGCGCCTCTTGCGCATGCACCGCCACAACTTCGGCGATGAACATGTCGTGTGAGCCCATCGGGATTATCTGCGTCACCTTGCACTCGATATTGACGGGTGCCTCCTCAATCATGGGCGCGTCCACCTGTTGCGCATGTATGGGCGTGAGACCGGTTTCCAGAAACTTATGATAATCCTTCCCCGATTTCACGCCGCACCAATCGGCAATAGGCGCTAACTCTTTGTTAACTAAATTTATAACAAAACATCCGTTTCGTTTGATGATGTCGTACGAGTGACGGCTTGGTCGCACGGAAATGTAGCATGTGGCAGGATCGGAGCTGATAGTGCCCGTCCACGCGATGGTGATGATGTTGTATTCCTCCAGCGTGCTGCCGCAGGATACCATCACCACGGGAGTCGGGTTCAACATGTTGCCGGCCCGCAATAATCGTTTTTTGGTGGTTTTCATATTGTTAAAATAATGTAGAGACGCACAGCCGTGCGTCTCTACAAATTTATAATTATGGAAAAAATTCAAAATTAACGCCCCACAGAAAACACATTTCTGTTCGGGATGATGAGCAACGGCATCGGGCAGGTGCTCAAAATCTGACGCATGTTACGGGAGGCGGTGAAGTCGGTTTCCTGCTCCTCACGCATAATGGTGATCAGGTTGGCATCAAGTTCGGCGGCGCGTTTCAGAATCGTGTTGCAGACATCGTTGTTGTTCACTGTGAAAGACTCCCCATCATAACGCACATTGGCCTCGTCGCACATGTCAGCGGCGTGACGGAGTTGCACATTGATGATATGGCGGGTTTCCACATTGTTAGGATAAACAACACCGAACAGGTAAACCTGGGCGGCAAAAGATTTAGCCAATTCAATGGAGAGTTTCATCTTCTGCAGTGTCTCGAAACTAATGTCAATAGGAACAAAAATCTTGTGCAAATCGCGGTTGATTTGGATGTTCTCACGCATAATCAACACAGGAACTTCCGCATCGTTGATCAGACGGAAGGCATTATTTCCGATATAGCCCTCCTCGAATCCGGATGCGCCGTGCGCACCCATCACGATGATGGTTTCCGGCAAGTTGTTGGCGAAACGGGTGATTTCCTGGTGCACCTTACCCTCCAGAATAACGCTGTTGATTTGGCTCTCGGGTGATTCTTTTTTGCAGAGGTCAACCCATTCCTGCAGTTTGCTTTGGGAATGGGAGGTGAAATTATCTTCGTGGTTTTCCTTCTCTACGCTTTGTGCTCCGGGGGTCTTAACCCAAACCAGATGAAGGGTGGCGTTGGATTTGATGGCTAATGCCACAGCATGACGCATGGCGGTCATGGCGCTATTGGAAAAGTCGGTACCGACAACGATATTTTTCATAATATTTTAATTTAAAGGATTAATAATCAACTATTTAGCTTCCGATGAATAATTGGGTGCTTCGGAGGTTATGGTAATGTCATGCGGATGGCTTTCCAGCACGCCGGCATTGGTGATGCGGCAGAAACGCGCGTTGTGCAGTTCCTCAATGTTGTGCGCGCCGCAATAACCCATGCCCGAGCGCAAACCGCCGGCCATCTGATAAATGACTTCGTAAAGGTCGCCTTTGTACGGCACACGACCCACAATGCCTTCCGGGACAAGTTTCTTAACATCCTCCACATCGCTTTGCATGTAGCGGTCTTTGGATCCGTGCTGCATGGCTTCCAGGGAACCCATGCCTCTGTATGTCTTGAACTTACGTCCATTGAACAGGATGGTTGTGCCGGGAGATTCCTCCACGCCAGCCAGCAAACCGCCCAGCATCACAGAGCTGCCGCCTGCGGCCAGGGCTTTCACGATGTCGCCGGAATAGCGGATGCCACCGTCGGCGATCAATGGGATATTGTAGGATTGCAGGGCTTTATAGACGCCATATACCGCACTCAGTTGGGGCACGCCCACACCGGCCACCACACGCGTGGTACAGATAGATCCGGGTCCGATGCCCACTTTCACAGCGTCGGCGCCACCGTCGGCCAGCATCTTGGCGGCCTCACCCGTGGCAATGTTGCCCACCACGACATCCACGCTGGGGAAGTGCTGTTTCACGGCCTTGAGCACGTTGACGACATTTTGCGAGTGGCCATGCGCACAGTCCAGCACCAGCGCGTCCACGCCAGCTTCCACCAGTGCTTCGGCACGCTCCACCGCATCAGCCGTGATGCCCACGCCCGCAGCCACGCGCAACCGCCCCTGCTCGTCTTTGCAAGCGTACGGTTTGTCTTTGGCCTTCGTGATGTCCTTGTAAGTGATCAATCCCAGCAGTGTGCCGTCTTCAGCCACTACGGGCAGCTTCTCAATCTTGTACTGCTGCAAAATGTCTGTGGCTTTGTTGAGGTCCGTGTTTCGGGAGGTGGTGATGAGGTTCTCTTTTGTCATCACTTCGGAAATCGGTTTGTTGAACTGCTTCTCAAAGCGCAGGTCACGGTTGGTGACAATGCCAATGAGTTTGTTCTTTTCATCCACAACCGGAATGCCGCCGATCTTGTACTCGGCCATGATGCGCAAAGCGTCACCCACGGTCTTGTCTGCCGTGATGATGACCGGCGAGTTGATCATGCCGTTCTCGGCTCTTTTCACGGAAGCCACCTGCTTGGCCTGCTCGGCAATGGACATGTTCTTGTGAATCACACCAATACCACCCTCACGGGCGATGGATATGGCCATCTTCGCCTCCGTCACCGTGTCCATGGCGGCGGAAACAAAGGGCAGATTGAGCATAATATTGCGGGTAAACCGGGTTTTTAAGCTTACTTCTTTGGGTAAAACATCTGAGTAAGAAGGGATTAAAAGAACGTCGTCAAACGTCAATCCTTCAAGGGCAATACGATCTGTAATAAAAGACATAAAATTTATTTTTTATTACGCGCAAAAATATAAAAAAAACGGATAGGAAAAAAGAATAAAAGTGTTATTTTTGCCAATTCAATTCAAAAAAATCTAAATATCTAATTTTCAAAAGATTATATTATGAAAAAAATCATCCACACCGATAAGGCCCCCGCTGCCATCGGTCCTTACAGCCAAGCCGTAGAGGCAAATGGAATGTTGTTTATTTCAGGTCAGATACCCGTTGACCCCGCTACTGGGATTGTTCCCGAAGGCATTAAAGCCCAAACCGAGCAGGTTATGAAGAACATTGCCGCTATTCTGCAAGAAGCTGGTTATAAGTTTGAGGATGTGGTGAAAACTACCTGTCTGTTGAGCGATATCGCCAACTTTGGCGCGATGAATGAGGTTTATGCCCAATATTTCTTGGTGAACCCGCCCGCAAGAGCCGCTTTCGCGGTTCGCGACCTGCCCAAGGGCGTTATGGTGGAGATTGAAAGTATTGCGGTGAAAGCGTAATAGAAAAACTATTTGTCTTCGCTGTCTATCAGAATGGTGACCGGGCCGTCGTTGATGAAGTCCACCTTCATGTCGGCGCCAAAGCGTCCGGTTTCCACGACAAGTCCATATTCTTCGCGCAGCAAGGTGTTGAAGTAGTTATACAGCGGCTCTGCCATCTCCGGCGGGGCCGCTTTTATGAAACTCGGACGGTTGCCCTTGTGCGGATTGGCATGCAAGGAGAATTGCGAAATGCTTAACACCTGGCCTTGAACATCCTTCAGGGCCAGATTCATTTTGCCTTCATCATCGTTGAAAATGCGCATTCCGGCGACTTTTTTTGCCAAATACTCCGCATCCTGCTTGGTGTCGCTGTGCGTGACTCCCACCAACAGGACAAAACCTGTGCCTATCCGACCGACGACTTCCCCGTCTATCCGGACCTCTGCCCTGCTGCATCGTTGAACTACAATCCGCATACTTCTTGTTTTAATGTGCAAAAGTACTAAAAAAACATCATTTTTTGTACCTTTGCACCCTCTTAAAATTTGACCCGATGAACTACCTTACTGTGAATAATGTTTCCAAGTCTGTGGGCGAGAAGCAACTCTTCCACGACATCACATTCGGGTTGGAGAAGGGGCAGAAAAGCGCCTTGATTGCCCGCAACGGCACGGGCAAAAGCACGCTGCTGAACATCATCGCCGGGCGCGATGTGCCCGACAGCGGCAATGTGGTGGTACGCAACGACATTGTGGTCTCCTATCTTCCGCAAATGGACAATTTCAACGAGGAGGATTCCGTGCTTAACGCCCTCTTTGATGAGGACACCCCCATTGTGAAAGCGGTAAAGGAATATGAAACCTGTGTGTCGCTGCTGGAGCAGGGACACGCCGACCAGGTGCCGCAAAGCCGCATGGATCAGGCAATTCTGGAGGTTGACCGATTGAATGCTTGGGATTATGAATCCAAAATCAAGGAGATTCTTTCCAAATTCGGCATCCACGATATTTTCAAAAACATAGATGAATTGTCCGGCGGCCAGCGCAAAAAAGCGGCATTGGCCAAAACGCTGATTGCCGACACCGATTTGCTGATTCTCGACGAGCCCACCAACCATCTGGATGTGGAGATGATCGAATGGCTGGAGAACTATCTCTCCACCGCCAACATCACACTGCTGATGGTGACGCACGACCGTGCCTTTTTGGACAAGGTTTGCAGCGACATTTTTGAGTTGAGCAACGGCAATCTCTACCATTATAGAGGCAAGTACGATTATTTTGTGGAGAAAAAAGCGGAGCGTCTGGCCAACGAGGCGGCGGAGCACGAGCGGTTGCGTAACCTCTACCGTCGCGAGTTGGAGTGGGTGCACACCTCTCCGCAGGCGCGAACCTCCAAGGCACGCGCCCGCATCAACAACTTTGAACGGTTGCAGGAACAAATGGACCGCAAGGTGGAAGCCGCTCCGGAGGCCTTCAAGGTTCAGTCGGAACGAATTGGACATAAAATATTGGAAATCAGCCATCTGGATTTTTCCTATCCCGATCAGACCATCATCAAAGACTTCTCCTACATTTTCAAAAGAGGGGAGAAATGCGGCATTGTCGGCAAGAACGGCACAGGAAAAAGCACCTTTTTGAAGATGATAATGGGCGAAATCAAGCCCGATGGCGGCAAGATCACCCCGGGTCTTACGATCCAATTCGGTTATTTTTCCCAAAACGGCATGACTTATACCGGTAACAAGATTGTGTTGGAACTGGTGAAAGAGCATGCGGAGGTCATCCGCATGGATAATGGGAATTATATCAGCGCCTCACAGTTTCTAAACCATTTCGGATTCCCATTCAGCCAGCAATACACCTATTACGACGATTTGAGCGGTGGCGAGAAACGCAAACTGCATCTGCTCATCACACTCTTAAAAAATCCTAATTTTCTCATCCTTGATGAGCCGACCAACGACTTTGACATCGACACCCTGAACCTGCTGGAAGATTTTCTCACCAATTTCGGAGGGTGCATGATCATCGTCTCCCACGACCGCTGGCTGATGAACAAACTTGTGGACCATATCTTTGTGTTTGAGGGAGATGGAAAGATTAAGGATTATTATGGGAACTATACGGAGTACCGCCAGGCGAAAGACAAAGAACTGAAGATTCAGAAACTGGTGGAAAAAGCCAACCGTCCGGTGGAGGAAAAGCCAATGCGTGAGCCGTCTAAAAATAAGTTAACATTTAAGGAAAAAAAAGAATTGGAGTTGTTGGAAACGGAAATAGAGCAATTGGAGAAAGAAAAGGCGGAGATAGAGGCAAAGATGAGTGCGGGTGAAGGCAGTCCGGAAGAATTTGCCGAGTGGGGAAAGCGTTATGCGGAAATCGGTCCTCTGTTGGATGAAAAATCGAATCGTTGGTTGGAATTGTCTGAAAAAAACATATAATCAAACCACAAAATGATATTTGACCAGTATTTTTATCATTCAGACCTGACACAGAATGTGGTCACATTGAGTCGGGAAGAATCGGAGCATTGCGTACGCGCGTTGCGTCATCGCGCGGGCGACCAGGTGTTGCTGACGGATGGCAAGGGACATGAGGCCACGGCGGTCATCATGGCTGAAAACCCGAAGGCCTGCATGGTGGAACTCGTGGAGGTGCGCGAGGCAAACGACAAACCCTTTTATCGCCTGCATTTGGCCGTTGCGCCTACCAAAAACATAGACCGCATTGAGTGGTTGGTGGAGAAATGTGTGGAAATCGGCATTGAGTCCATCCATTTCATTATCTGCGACCATTCGGAGCGCACACGCGTGAACATGGACCGTATGCAGCGCATTGCCATTTCCGCGCTCAAACAGTGCCAGACCTCCTGGCTTCCGCCAATGGAAATGCTTGGTTTCAAGGAGTTTGTTGCCCAGCAGGAAAACACAGTCGCCGACAAATACATGGCCTGGTGCGACGATGAGAACACCTGCCAGTTGGCGAACGAGGTGTTCCAGCACCAGGATGTCATTCTGCTGATTGGCCCCGAAGGCGATTTCAGTCCTGCGGAAATAGAACTTGCAAGGACGCATCATTACCGTGAAATCAAGTTGGGCAACCGCCGTCTGCGCACTGAAACGGCCGGTTTGTACGGATGCCTTTCCGTGGCCCAGAAATCCGATCAGAAATTTGAAAAGAATTAAAAATATTTAATTAAGGCGATTGTATAAAAAAATATTTGTACTTTTGCCAACTTGAATGTTAATGTACATTGAATTATACTGCTAAATTTGATAGTAATTAAAGTAAAATATTAAAAATTAAACGCTTATGAAAAAATTTATGCTCTTAGTATCATTGTTGGCAGTGATTACTTTCGGCTTTTCATCCAATGTGGTGCCGGTAAGTGATGCTGTTAAAGTGTCCAAGAACTTCCTTTCCGAACGTATTGGTTCAATGGAAGCCCAGAATTATTCCATTGAACTTGTATATACGGAATATGCAGAAAATGGCACGCCGGTTTATTACCGTTTTCAAGTTGGTCAGAAGGGATTCATTATGATTTCCGCTACCGACCAGGTTTCTCCTGTGTTGGCTTACTCACTTGAGAGCAATTTCACGAACAATCCGGCAGTTGCATACATTTGTGGCAAGTACAAAACCCAGATTGCCGAGGCGATGGCCAACCCAGCTCCCAAATCCGCCAACGCTGAATGGCAGCGCTATCTGTCTGATAATTTCCAGATCCGTGCTCCCAAGTCCAATAACAGCGTGGAACCTCTGGTAACCACCACTTGGAACCAGTCTCCGTTCTACAACTCAGAATGTCCGTTCAACCCTCAAGCTTCTTACAACGATGATAAAAGAGCTCCTGTAGGTTGTGTCGCTCTTACCATGGCCAATATCATGTTCTATTATCGTTATCCGGAATCCGGCTACGGTAGTGTGTATTATATTCCCAGAGAATATGATGACGATGGCAATTTGATTTACACATATCCTCCCCAATACGCTAATTTCGGTACGGCCACCTATAATTATGACGCTATTCCGAACAATCTTACATCTTACAACTATTCGTTGGCCCGCCTGCTTTATCATAATGGCGTTGCAACTCAAATGGGTTATGGATGGGATGGTTCCGGTACCCAATCCGAATTTGCACTGCAAGCTTTGCAGAACTATTTCTCCTACTCACAACTTGCTCAATTCCAACACATCACAGATGTTGTGGCCGATACAAACAACGCTACTCTTCTTAGACAATGGGAAAATCAATTAGTGGAAGAATTGGATGCTAATCGTCCTATTTTCTATTCCGGTGCAAGCAAAAGTGCAGGTGGTCACGCATGGATTGTGGACGGTTACACCACCATTGACAGCACCCATTATTTCCATGTGAATTGGGGTTGGGGTGGTTCCGACAATGGTTTCTATCGTCTTAAGAACATGAACTCCTCCGGTTATGGCAACTTCAACTATCAGTTCAGCGAGGATATGATGTATCATCTTTATCCGAACGACACCAATGCGATTGCCAAACCGGCTACCAGCTTCAGAAGAGTCACCGCCGATCGCGGTACCATCAGTGATGGCGCAGGTAATGTGAAATATGCTCCCAACTCTGAACGTCAGTGGGTTATCGCAGCACCCAATGCTACTTCCTACAAATTCAAATTCTCCAAACTGAAAGTTAAAAATGGTGACAAAGTGACCATCTACAACGGCGGTACTGTGGCTAGCGGAATCAAGCAAGAATACTCTGGCGAATATAAAATGGCTGCTTGCAACGATTATTCCAGTACAAGTGGCAGCACCCATGGTGATTTCCCGGGACAAAACCTTCCTGGCGCCGTGACGGTGAATGCTGATAGCGTTCTCATCGTTTTCACCTCAAATGGTGATGACAACACAGGTTATGGTTTCGTGCTTGATTTTGAAGTGACCAACTACAACATCAATACTTGTAGCGATATGATTCAAATCTCCAATGTTTACAGTGGAACCATTACTGAGAAACCGAACAACGCTCTTAACAACGATGACACATACCGCGCTTCTTCCGTTTGCCAATACAGATTGCGCAATCTGAAATACGCCACAGGTTATGATGTTATTTTCACAAAATTTGATCTTAAAGTTGGTGATTATGTAGAATTCTACGACTTTGCAGATGAGAACAAAGCCCTCATTACCCGTTTCGACATTAACAACATGCCTCACGGTTTCATCAATATTCCGTCAAAGGATGTGGTGGTTAGATTTGTTGCCGATAACGATATCCAAGGTACTGGTTTCCAGATGAACTTCGCTGGTGTGATGGGTATTGACGATCATAATTTTGAAGATGTTGCACTGTATCCGAACCCTGCAACCGACAATTTGTTCGTGAAGCTGACCGCTGAAGCACAAGATGTTAACGCTACAGTTGTTGACCTTACTGGCAAAGTGGTGCTCACCGAAGTGTTCAACCACAATGGTGGCATGCAGCAATACACACTGCCCGTTAGCACACTGTCCAGCGGTATCTATTTCTTGAACCTGCAAGGCAAGGATAGCGGAAAAGCCACATATAAGTTTATTGTAAAATAAGCTTGATATGAAAGAAAGAAAAAGGACGCCAAACGGCGTCCTTTTTTATTACCATGTGTTAAACAAATTTCTTTTTGACCATATTGATTATAAAACCGGGCAACAGGAAACAACAGAACAAGAAGAAATAATTGATGCATCCTGGAATTTTCCGTTTACGGCCATGAAACAAAGCCCGGAGTCCGCGGTTGGCAATTTGGTGCGGTTTGAGCATCACCCCGATGCGGCAGAGCCACTTGCGCAGGTTGGAAGATAGATTGTACAGGTCGGTATCGACTGCGCCAGGGCACACACAGCAGACCTTCACGCCGTAATGGCTCAGTTCGAATGCCAGGGCGCGTGAGAATTTCACCAAATAGGATTTGGAACTCTCATAGGCGGCAATGGTTGGGAAACTCATAAACCCGGCAATAGAGCCGGCATTGAGGATATAACCGTGTCCCTTGTCTTTCATTTCCTTACCGAACAGCACACACAAGTCGGTGGGTGTGGTTACATGCAACTGTAACATTTTGTCGGTCAATGCCATGGGCTTTTCCACTACGGCTCCGAAGTAAAACATGCCGGCATTGTTGACCAGCACTTCAATGTCCATATCGTGCTCATGGCAGTAGTCGAACAACTGTTGGCCGGCGCCTGCCACAGCCAGGTCGGCCATGAGGGTGGAAACGGTTGTGTTGGGATGTTTCGCTTGCAGTGTTTTCTGTGCTTCGGCGTTCAGATCGTCCCGATTGCTTACAATGAGTGTGTTGTAGCCCCGCGCCGCCAGAGCGTCCGCATAGGCCAGTCCGATGCCGGAACTTCCGCCAGTGATGAGTGCGTATTTCATAGTGATTGGGTTTATTGCAACATTTGTGCGGCCTTGTCCACAGCGCGCACCAGTGTGTCGATTTCTTCTTTTGTGTTGTATAGGGCAAACGAAGCACGCACGGTGCCTGGAATGCCGAAATGGTCCATGATGGGCTGAGTGCAGTGATGTCCCGTGCGCACAGCCACACCCTGATGGTCTAACAATACGCCCATGTCGTAGGGATGGATATTGCCGACCAGGAACGAGATGACCGCCGCTTTGTGCGCTGCCTGTCCGATAATGCGCAAATCCTTGATTTTGAGCAATTCCTGTGTTCCATAACGCAACAATTCCTGCTCATAGTCGGCAATGCGCTGTATGCCTGTCTGCTGCATGTACTCAATAGCCTTGCGCAGGCCAATCACATCGCCCACCGCCGGCGTGCCCGCCTCAAACTTAAAGGGCAATTCGTTGTAGGTGGTTTTCTCAAAGGTCACCGTGCTGATCATCTCTCCACCGCCCTGATAGGGCTTCATCTCATTGAGCCACCGTTCTTTACCATACATGACGCCAATGCCCATGGGCGCATACATTTTGTGTCCCGAGAAACAATAGAAATCACAATCCAGATCCTGCACATCCACAGCGCCGTGCGCCACCGCCTGCGCCCCGTCCAACATGACCGGAATGCCGTGCCCATGCGCGATACGGATGATTTCCTTTACCGGATTAATGGTTCCTAAAGTGTTGGAAACATGTGTGATAGCAATAATTTTCGTTTTGGGTGTGATAAGTTCTTCCAGTTTGTCCAAATAGAGTTCACCCTTTTCGTCAAAAGGCAGCACCTTGAGTTTGGCGCCGCGGTCTTCGCACAAAAACTGCCAAGGCACGATGTTGGAGTGGTGCTCCATCTCCGATATAATGATCTCGTCACCCGCTTGTATATATGTGCGTCCGAACGAGGCGGCCACCAAATTGATGGACTCCGTGGCGCCACGAGTGAAGATCACTTCGTAATCGTGTGCGGCATGGATGAAGTTCTGCACCGCTTTGCGCGCTATCTCAAACTCCTCCGTGGCTTGCTGGCTCAAACAGTGCACCCCACGATGTATATTGCTGTTGATGGTTTTGTAATAATCTGATAATGCGTCAATTACATATGACGGTTTCTGCGTGGTGGCGGCATTGTCAAAGTAAACCAGCGGTTTGTTGTAAACCTGTTGGGTTAATATGGGAAAGTCTTCTCTATTCATTATTTTCGGTTTGTTCTATGTTTTTTTCTGTTTCCTTGTCTTCAAAACGGTCTTTCATGTATCGCAGTTGTGTGGCGTACATCACAATGATGAGCACCGTCATCAGAACCGCGGAGAGCGGCATGGCCAGTTTCCCGCCAATGATGAAGTTCAATGTGCAGAATTCCAGTATCTGCCCAATGGTGTATATGTGAAAGCCAACGCTTCTGAGTTTCCAAAGCATGATGAGCGCACCGATAAAGGACGCTAATTCTGCTATAATCAACAAAATGTATTGTTTTGGAGCAATGGAAAGAAATATTTCGAAGGTTTCCTGATATTCTTCGCCGCTGAACATGGGCATGTTTTTCACCATTTCCATGGATTGTTGGATGAAATTCGGGAAGAAGGCATACATGGAGAAAGATATGACATTCATCCCGGCGTTCAGCATGGTGCAGATGCCCAAAAACCAAAGAAGAAAGGTTCTTTGCGGTTTGTCAGGTTTTGTGTTAAAAGGTTCCATTATAATGTATTTTGTAATAATTTTTCGTGTTGTTGAGGTCTATTTTATAACGATTGTCTGACCGGTGCCCAATAATCCACACAATTTGATGGTTGATTTCCATTAACATGGTATGCTCTTTGGCAAAACGGTCGAATTTGTGGTCGGTGAAATAGTCGCTGATTTTCTGCTTGCCCGTACCACCCAACGGATAAAAATAATCACCTGATTCCCAATTTCTTATAATCACAGGAAAGGTTAAATTCTTTTCATCCAAATAGAGAATCTGGTTGTTTTTTTCAAAGCAGATATTCCCATCGTTGTATAACAGTTCAATGGAAAAGTATGCTTTCATCTCATCTAAAGAATTCAGGACCAGATATTTGGAAGATTTTTTTTCATTCTGACGGATGAGGTATTCATCACGGTTAACCAGCAATGTGTGGGTGGGGGAGTGGTATTGCGTTCCCGACTGTTTCGCATCACGGCAGAGTTCGGAAACGGTGTCCTCGCTAAAGCCATAATCCGACAGAATCTCGTACAAGATAACGCTTTGGTGCTCAATTTTTTGAAGTTTTGACCGGTCAACTCGCACCATGCCATTGTTTTCCGAAACCAATACGGTTTTGAAGTACCCAATACTGTTCTGGTAAATGTCGAATTGTTGGCAGAGAATCTCACGGTTGTGGGAGATGGTGTCGATGAGGTTTGGGTTGAGTTCTTTGAGAATGGGAATCACAGAGCCGCGGATGCGATTGCGCTTGATGGTTTCATCGCTGTTTGTGCAGTCGATGGCAAAGGGAATTCCGTTTTGGCGGGCGTAGTCGCGGATTTCCTGTGCGGAGAAGTTGAGTAGAGGCCGGATGATGCGTCCGTTTTGTTCGGGAATAGCCGTGAGGCCTTTCAGGGCGCAGCCGCGGCAGAGATTCAGCAGCAGGGTTTCCGCCGCATCATCCGCTTGGTGCGCGGTGACAATGTAGTCATAATTCGTTGCGATCTCCTCAAACCATTGGTAGCGCAAGTCACGGGCCACCATTTCAATGGATTTTCCAGAGTTTTTTTGCCGTTCAAGCGTGTTGAACTCTTTGACAAACAGGTTGTTTCCCCATTTTTTTGCCATATTTTCCACCAGTTGCATATCGCGGTTGGAATCTTCGCCGCGGAGGTGGAAGTTGCAGTGCGCCATGGCGAAGTTCAGACCGGCATCCCGAAACAGATGTGCCATAACCATAGAGTCGGCACCTCCGCTGACAGCCAGCATGAAACTGTGCGCGTGCGGGTCGCCAACCAGTTTGGATAAATGTTCGATAAACCGTTTCTGCATCGCTATAGGTTCATTTCGTTTTCCATAAGGTGGAAATAGCGTCGCAAGGACATCTGCATGTACTCAAAACTGCCGAAGTTGATGGTTTTCGGTTCCTCACCGCTTTTGATCATCACCATGCCGCAGAAGGTGTTGCCCACGTATGGGGTAATATCCAACGTGGTGGAAAAACTGAAATCGTAGTTTTGTATAACCACTTGATTATAATTCTGATACGCCTCCTCATACAGGATTTTGTTCTCTTCGCAGAAGGCCTCTAACCGTTCCACGCACTCATCCCACATTTCGGGTTTGTCATTGCGGTTGTAGAAAAACACAACTGCGTCGTAGTTAGGCAAGGTGTCGTTGATTTCCACCATCTCGAACCGGCCCATATCGTTGATGGTAAAGACTTCGGTGACATGGTTTTCGTGGTGGTATTTCTCAGGATTCTCCATCACCTGCTGGCGAGTGGCGTGACTTACGGAGCGCACCCACTCATAGTTTTTGAACACAGCAAACGAGCCGTCAGAGTTTCGTATGGTGCTCCACTCCTCGGTTTCCAGCACATCGTTT
Source organism: Bacteroidales bacterium UBA3868 (assembly GCA_002392325.1). GTDB lineage: Bacteria > Bacteroidota > Bacteroidia > Bacteroidales > WCHB1-69 > F23-D06. The sequence goes on along the minus strand of DGGS01000161.1, from coordinate 16,363 downwards.
GCCTCATTGGCGAGGTTCAGTGCCACAGGCATCAGATCCAGAATGCGCTGCGTTCCGAATCCGGAGGTGATGACCAGGTACATCCACTCGCGCGATTGTGACTGCAACAGCCACAATTCTTTTCCTTCCGGCAGACGCTCCACGCATTGCAGTCCCCATTCTTCAGGGAATGGAATTTTGGCGGTTATCTTATATCCTTGATAATCATCATGTTTTTCCAGGAAAGATTCCATGAAATCTTCCGAAAGCGGAAACAGTTCCGTCTGGTCTGAAACATCCGTTTTCAGCGTATCGCTGATGATGGTGATGGGATAATCGTAATTATTCTCCTCTGTGTTCTCCTGTGTTTTATGCTTGCATCCGAACAGGATAAAGGGGCAGATGAGGGCCAGAATGAAGCCTATTTTTTTCATATCAGGTAATGGTTTTTGGAAGGGCAAAAATACAAAATGTTTTTTTTCGCACCTCGTTAAACTTTCCGCAGGTTGCTATATCCAAATATTTTTGCCTATTATGCAATCCTATCTTTTTCTACATCCCGAAACTATCACACCGCAACAACTGGAGCAGGAGATGTTGCCCTTGCTTCCCGCATGGCGGCGTGAACAGGTGTTGAACTATACACCCTTTTCCAGTAAAGTGCTTTGTGCCAAGTCTTTCCTGCTTCTCAAAGAAGGGTTGGAGAAAGATTTCGGTATCACTCAAGAGGTTTCTTTCGATTATTTGGAGCATGGAAAACCAGTATTGAAAGAGTACCCGCATATCCATTTCAACCTCAGTCATTGCCAAAACGGCATTCTTTGTGTGATAGATGAAAAAGGTCCTGTAGGGTGCGATATTGAGGCGAAAAACCGCAAAGTCAGGGAGTCCCTGTTGCTCAAATGCTGCAATGAACGGGAGCTTGAGGAAATCCACAGCAACCCTTGTCCCGATCAGGCGTTTATGCGCCTTTGGACAAGAAAAGAAGCCGTATTGAAATACACCGGACAGGGACTTACGCAGGATTTGCCGTCTCTTCTTTCCGATAAGTTGTTGGAAACTGTTAAGTTAGAAACCTTTCAGGAGGAAGATGTCTTCTATTCTATTTGCCAGTCCAGACAAATGAATTAGGCCTCCATGCTTTCCAGCATATCAATGACATTGTCCAAGTAATCCACTTCGGCATTTTCAATTTCCCCTTTGTCTGCCAACTGTGCCAGGTTGGGGTCAATGGGCATTTGGGCCAACAATTTGAGGTTGAATTCTTTAGCCACCTCTTCGGCGTGGCTTTGTCCGAACACTTGGATTTTCTCGTTGCAATGCGGGCATTTCACATAACTGTAGTTCTCCACCAGTCCGAGCACCGGAATGTTCATCATACCAGCCATATTTACGGCTTTGCTCACAATGAGGGATACGAGGTCTTGCGGAGAAGTCACCATGATGATGCCATCCACAGCCATGGTTTGGAACACGGTCAACGGCACATCACCGGTTCCGGGAGGCATGTCCACCAACAGGAAATCAATATTGTCCCAAATCACTTCAGTCCAGAACTGTTTCACCATGCCAGCTACAAGCGGTCCGCGCCATATAACAGGCGTTTTCTCGTCGTTGGTCAGCAGGTTGGCGGAGATGACTTGGATGCCTTTTTCCGTTTCCACGGGCAGCACGCCGTCTTCTGTACCGCTGATGATGGTGTGCAGGTTGAACATTTTAGGAATGGAGGGGCCGGTTATGTCGGCATCCAGGATGCCCACGCGGTATCCTTTGCGACGCAATTGCGCGGCTAAAAGTGCTGTAACAGAGCTCTTTCCAACGCCACCCTTGCCGCTCACAATACCGATCACTTTCTTGATATTGCTTTTGGGATTCGGTTTTTCCCGTAAATCTTTTTTCTCACAATTCGATTGACTGCAGTGTTCGCAGTCGTGATTACATTCTGCCATATAGTTGTTGTTTCTTTATTTTTATAATTTTCAAAAAGGGCTGCAAAAATACAAAATACCTTGAAATGCAACACAGCACAGCCCAATGCTCCCCATGTACCCATTTCAGCCATGCACCCTTGTACCCTGTACCCCTTTTACCTCTTTCACCCTGTACCCGTTCTTCTATCATTGATTGTGTTTTCCGACCAACCGGTATGTCTTCATGCCGCCGATAAGGTTATAGACGGTGTTGAAACCGCTTTGCATGAGGATACGGGAAGCCACATAACCGCGGAGGCCCACCTCGCAGAAAACGATTGTCTTTTTGTCTTGAGGGATATCTTCCAGAAATTCGCGAAGTTCATCCACGGGATAATTTACGGCACCTTGGATGGTTCCGGTCTTAAATTCCTGAATCTCACGCACATCTATGAGGTTAAAATCCTCGTTACGGTCAATGATTTCATCCAATTCCGCCGCCTGTATCGGATTCATCAAATGGGCGTATATGTTCTCGGCCACCATGCCGGCGAACATGACTGGACTTTTGGCTGACCCGTAAGGCGGAGCGTAGGCGTGCTCGCTGTTCACCAGATCGAAAATCGTGCCCTGGTGCTTGAGCAGTAGGGAAATCACATCAATCTGTTTGTCAACATTTTGTGTACCCACTGCCTGTGCGCCGAGGATGCGTCCGTTTTCGGGATCAAAATTGAGTTTGAGGTGAATGGGCTGCCCGCCGGGGTAGTAGGTGGCGTGCGGTGCCGGATGCGTGATGACAGTCTGGTAAGTCATGCCCAGTTTTCTCAAAGTGTTTTCCGAAAGGCCGGTGCAAGCCGCCGTCAAGTCGAAAATCTTGGCGATGGCGGTTGATACAGAGCCTTGATACTGAACGCTTTGCGGATACACCATGTTCATAGCCGCCGTGCGTGCCTGCAGGTTGGCGGGACCGGCCAAAAAATTGCAATAAGGTTTTCCCGTCACGGGATGCGGATATTCGATAGCGTCGCCCACAGCAAAGATGCACTCATCGGAGGTTTGCAGATATTCGTTCACCCAGATGCCGCCGGCTTCCCCAATTTTGAGTCCGCAGGCCTTTGCCAAAGTTGTGTTTGGGCGTACACCGATGCTGAGAATAGCCAGATTGCAAGGCAGTACGGTGTTGTCTTCGAGAACAACGGCCAGTTGGCCGTCATGATCCTTAAAGCAAGAGAGTCCGTTACCTGTAATTACATTAACTCCTTTATCTACAAGATGTTGTTGGACAATAGCTGCCATAGGCCAATCCAAAGGAGTAAGCACATGGTCCGCTTTTTCCACTACGGTTACTTGGTATCCGATTTTGCGCAAGTTTTCCGCCATTTCCAAACCGATGAAGCCGCCGCCAATAACGACAGCAGCAGCATTGTCGGTGAGATTGTCAATGGCTTGCATCTTGATTTTATCGCAGTCGGCCACATTGCGCAAGGTGAAAATGTTGGGCAGATCAATGCCTTGAACATGGGGTTTCACAGGTTCCGCACCCGGTGACAACAGCAGGATGTCGTAGTCTTCCTCGTACTCTTTGCCATTGCGCAAATTCTTCACGGATACGGTTTTACGGTCACGATTGATGGCCGTCACCTCATTCAGGGTGCGCACATCCGCGTCATAGCGGTTGCCGAAAGAGACAGGGGTTTGTAAAAACAGTTTTTTCCGGTCCTCGATCGTGTTCCCGATATAGTAGGGAAGGCCGCAATTGGCATAGGAGATGTATTCGCCTTTCTCAAACAGCACAATCTCGGCATCCTCGTTCAGTCGTTTCAGTCTGGCGGCAGCGGAAGCGCCTCCCGCCACACCACCGATGATTACATATTTCATAAATCGCATATTTTAAAAGAGCGACAAAGATACGGTTTTTTAGGGTACAAGAGGTACAAGGGGTGCATGGGGTGAAGTGGGTACAAAGGGTAAAAGGGTGAAGTGGGTACATGGGATGTATGAGTGCATTTGGTGGTTGTACCGCATTTCATGGTATTTTAGTATTTTTGTACCCTAAAAACGAAAAAAATGAAAATCAAAGAAGTAACGAACTATTTGGAGGAGCGGTTTCCGCTCTGTTTGCAGGAGGATTTTGACAATTGCGGTGTTCAGTGTGGCGATGTGGAGCAAGAAATCACCGGTGCGCTGGTTTGTTTTGAGATGTCGGAAAAGGTGATAGAGGAGGCGCTTGCCATGAATGCCAATTTGGTGATCTCGCACCATCCGTTGATGCTCAAGCGTGGCATCTGCAAGATAGAGCCCACCAACCGGGTAGGCAGTGTGATATGCAAAGCACTGGGTCACAATATGGTACTCTATTCCATGCACACCAATATTGACAGTGCCGAGGGTGGCGGAAACGATGTGTTTGCTGAGAAACTGGATTTGCGGAATGTGCGTGTGCTGGTGCCTTCGGAGGCGGAGGGAATGGCTGAACATAACGGGCTTGGTCGTATTGGCACACTGTCCGAGCCTATGCCGGTAATGGATTTTCTGCGCTATGTAAAGACCAAGATGAATCTTCAAGTGCTTCGTTATCATGGAGATACAAGCAAAATCATAAGTACGGTCGCGGTGTGCGGCGGCGGTGGCGCTTCCTTTATTGAGGACGCATTGCGCGCCGGAGCTGACGCGTATGTGTCGGGTGACATCAAATACCACGACTTCTTCAAGGCCGAAAACAGGATGCTTATCGCCGATATCGGACACTATGAAGGTGAGTTTTTTATTAAAGAAATAATTTATAAGGCATTAAAAGAAAAATTTAGTAACTTTGCCGCCGCTATTTCTAAAATGGACATTTTAGAAGTTTTGTATTTATAGGTATTTGATAATCAAATAATTGAAAATAATATGGCAACAAAGAAAGCTACAGAAAAAGAGGTCACGGAAACGGTAGAGGAACCCAAAACTAAGAAAACTACAGCCAAAAAAACCGCTGTGAAGAAAGAGGAACCCGTAAAAGAAGAGCCCGTAAAGAAGACCGCTGCCAAGAAAGAAGCAGTCAAGAAAACGGCTGCCCAAAAGGAAACAGCAAAGAAAGAGCCCGCTAAAAAAGCGGCCACTAAAGCCCAGAAGGCAGAGAAACCTGTAGTTGAGGCATCCGCATTAGAAGATGATGTTACGGTAGAAAAAACCTCTGACGGCGTGGTTGAGGTGAAAAAGCACGAAATCAACCAAAATACGGCGGAGGAACTTTCCATTGAACAGAAGTTACTTTCCTTGTATAATCTCCAGCAAATCTGCACCAAAATTGATGACATCCGTATGATCCGCGGCGAATTGCCGGAGGAAATCCGCGACAACGAGGACGAATGCGAAGGCAAGCGCACCCGTATCGCCAAATTTCAGGATGAGATTGAGAACCTCAAAACGAAAATCTCTTCTGAAAACACGAAGAAAGAGGAATCTCTCGCCGCTATTAAGAAATATGAGGAGCAGCAGAACAATGTGCGCAACAACCGCGAATACGAATCTTTGAGCAAGGAGATTGAATACCAGAAATTGGAGATTCAGGTTTCTGAGAAACACAAAGTGAAATATGAAGCCGAAATTGAGGAAAAAGAAGCCCTGATCGAGGAAACGAAAGTGAAACTTGAGGAACTCGAAGAGGTTTTGAACCAAAAGAAGGCCGAGTTGGAGGTCATCGTAGCCGATACCGAGAAGGAGGAGGAAGAGTTGCTGGCTCAAGCGGAGGTGCTGAAATCCAAGGTTGACCAGCGTTTGCTCACCGCTTTCGAGCGTATCCGCAAAAGCGCGCACAACGGTCTGGCCATCGTGAAGATTGAACGTGACGCCTGTGGCGGTTGCTTCAGCAAGATTCCGCCCCAACGCCAACTCGACATTGCGTTGCACAAAAAGATTATCGTTTGTGAGGCCTGCGGCCGTATCTTCATTGACGACAAATTGGTTCATCGCCAAGAGCAATAAGACTCAAACCAATAGAAGAAAAACCGCTTATCTGTAATTATGAAATATAGGTAAGCGGTTTTTTTTTCAGACCTGATTTTAGGTTACTACTTTATATCCAGTATTCTAACCGTTTTCATCCCCGTGGGGATGGTGATGTCGAATACATCGCCAATGCGGTGACCGAAAAGTCCTTTGGCCATGGGTGAGGTGAACGGGATTTTGCCTTGGGCGGCGTTGGCTTCGTCAACACCCGTGATCTGGAGTTGCATCTCAGTTCCATTTATCCGCAACTGCACGATGGAGCCAAACGCCACTTCTCCGTTGTTCTTGTGTTCGGTCACTTTGGCAATCTTAATGCGGTTTTCTAATAATTCCAACTTGGCATTCAGGAAGTTGCGCATCACACGCGCGTCGGTTTCCTGCCCGCCCGTGTCGATGGCATCACGCTCGTCGAGAATCGCCTGGCGTTCCTGCATCAGCAATTCCATGCCTTTAGGGGTTACATAGTTCACCACCCCAGGAGGAAGAAATGCCCGAGGCGGCACCATTGGCGTTTCTTCCTGGTCGCCTTCCTTAACAAATCCCCGACTCATGACTAATTGTATTTTCTTCTGAGCAAGTCGCATAAAGAGAGATATGCGGTTGCCGTGGAATCCCAGAAATACTTTTTCTTTAAGTTCTCGAGACAATCAAAAGCCTCATCCATGCTGGCGCACTGGTTCAATTGCTGGATGGCGGCGCTGAAATCCTCTCCTTTGTTGTTGAACAGTTCTTTGATAAAAGTGAACTTGTCGTTTATGGAGATGGCTTTGGTAAGGTCGCCCACCTTGGCGTGTTGGAATTGTACGCCCAGGGAACGGTCTTCCTGTTGCTTGTTGAACAAGTCGTTGAGGGAGCGCGGCGCGGTTTTCGGCGCGCTTTTTTGAGGAATAAATTGCAGCAAGTCATCTTCATTCTCATCGTTCAACCGTTCGGGTTCAATGACTTGTTCCGGTTTTTGCGCCACTTTGGAAGGTTGTGGGGTGGCCGTTTTGGGCTTCACCACCTCAGGTTGTTTTTCCAAATCAAGTTTCAATTCTTGCTGTGGCGCAGGTTTGGACTCCGGAGCCGGTTCAACTACCGGTTTGGAAGCGGGCGCTGATACGGGCTCTTTTACCGGTTCGGGAATAATTTCCTTTACGGGTTCGGGAGTCGGTTCTTTCACCGGTTCCGGTACCGGGATGGGTTCTGGTTCGGGAACAGGTTCTTCTGCCACTTCAGGTGTTTGCGGCGCACCATAACTCTCATGCTCGGTATCGAAAAACAAATCAACATCATCTTCCATTCCTTTGTGAACCTCATATTCGGGTTCCTCTTCTTCTATCTTAGCGGGAATCTCCAATTCCTCAATCAACTGCGACTGGAGGTACAGTTTGCGCAGTTTTTCGAGTAAAATATCCTTCTCGATTTTCGGGAGTTGGCAATTCTCATTGCAGATAACCAAAAGATTATCAATTATTTCATTAATTTGTTTAAAAGAATTTTGCATTTTATGAAGAGTTAATGGTTATAGGTGCGCAAATATTGTTAATTTTGCGGCTCAGAAAAAATCGGCCAAAAATACAAAATTTAATCGGGCTGTCAAATGTTTTTGGAAAATAAAGCAAATAGGAACACAAAAAAAGGATGGATCGAGGTGATATGCGGGTCTATGTTCTCCGGCAAAACGGAGGAATTGTTGCGTAGAATCCGCCGCGCGGAGTTCGCCCAGCAGGAAATCGAACTCTTCAAACCCGCTATAGACACGAGATACGACGAGACTGATGTGGTTTCGCACAATGAAAATTCGCGCGTTTCCACGCCTGTGCATAACTCCTCCGAAATTCTGCTCTATGTGAACATGGAATCAGTCCAGGTAGTGGCTATCGATGAAATCCAATTTTTTGATGACGGCATTGTGGAGGTCTGCAATACGCTGGCCAATGCTGGTATCCGTGTGATTGTCAGCGGGTTGGATATGGATTACTTGGGTAATCCGTTCGGTCCGATGCCCAAACTGATGGCGGTGGCGGAGTATGTGAGCAAGCAGCACGCCATCTGCACGCGTTGCGGTGATTTGGCGCAATACTCACATCGCATTGTGGCCACAGAAGGCCAAGTGTTACTGGGCGAGAAGGACTCTTATGAACCCCTTTGCCGCCATTGCTTCAACGAGGCGATGAAGGAGGCACAATAAAAAGACATTTTAATAAACTAATTAATAATAAGATACGATGAATTTAATTGACAAAATCAAAGCAAATGCCATCGAAGCCAATAAAAGAATTGTTTTGGCTGAGGGTGAAGAAGAAAGAACATTGAAAGCCGCTGACATCATCCTGGACAAAGGATACGCCGGCATCGTACTGTTAGGCAATAAAGCCAAAATTGAGGCACAGGCCGCAGAATGGGGTTTGAAAAACATCGGCAAAGCCGAAATCATCGACCCGATGGACAACCCGAAAAAGGAATATTATGCTGAAATGCTTTGCGAGATCCGCAAGAAAAAAGGCATGACCATCGAAGAGGCCCGCAAGTTGGTGGAAGATCCGCTCTATCTGGCCACATTGCTGATTAAGAATGGTGATGCTGATGGTGAAGTTACCGGCGCACAGCACGCCACCGGCGATGTTTTGCGTCCCGCCTTCCAGATTGTGAAGACCCTCCCTGGCATTTCCGTCGTTTCCGGCGCATTCATCATGTGCTTCCCTGACAAGAAATGGGGTGACGATGGCATCATGGTTTTCGCTGATTGCGCTGCCGATCCGAATACGGACGAGAACAAGTTGGCTCAGATTGCTGTGGTTACAGCCCAAACCGCCCGCACCATCGCCGGCATTGAGCCGAGAGTGGCCATGTTGAGTTTCTCCACTAAGGGTTCCGCTAAACACGAACTCGTGGACAAAGTGGTGAATGCCACCCGCATCGCCAAGGAAATGGATCCCAACTTGTTGATCGATGGTGATTTGCAAGCAGATGCCGCTATTATTCCCGAAGTGGCCGCCAAGAAGGCTCCGGGCAGTCCTGTAGCTGGTAAAGCCAATGTGCTGGTATTCCCGTCACTTGAGGTGGGCAATATCGCTTACAAACTTGTGCAGCGCATGGCCGGTGCCGATGCTGTAGGTCCTGTGATGCAAGGTATGGCAGCTCCGATCAACGACCTCTCCCGTGGATGTTCTGTGGAAGACATCGTAAGTTTGGTGGCCATCACGGCTTGTCAAGCAGCTGGCAATAAATTCTAATAATAATCATTAATATTAATGTACAGACGCGATTTATCGCGTCTGTACATTATATTTATAACCCGCATTATGAAAAAAACCGCAACCCTAATACTGGCTCTTGTGCTCGCCTTTTCCGCCGGAGCACAATCTATTCGTGTTCCCCGGACCTTGCGCTCCGGAGCAAAACAAGCCGCCCAAGCCAAAAACCCCAACGACCAAAAACTGACCTTTTTTGCTGGTGGAAACATCAATTCCAATTTCGGTTCCCAGTTGGCCCTTGCTTTGGAAGGCGGTGTGTATGCCAAACCATGGTTGCGTTTCGGTGTGGGCCCGCGCTATGAGATGACCTTCAACTACTATGCCGACAAGGTTTCCCATGCGTTCGGCGCCTCCGCCTTCGGCGAATTTATCATCGCCAACTATATTATAGGGCATGTCGGGTATGAGTTTTTGAACTATCCGACCTACGAGCAGGATGAGTTGGGCAATTTGCTGTTGGACCAACCAATCCGTAAAAACATCCATGCTTTGGCCCTGGGTATCGGATTTCAAACCCATATCAATGAGATGGTTGGTTTAGAGGCCCAGTATATCATCTATCCGGTGCAGACCAAGAATGACTACTACGCCAAATTTTTACCCATGTTTGCGCGTATTGGTATTACCGTTGACTTGTAGCATTTCCGGCAGGCATGTCCCGATTTTCCCTTAACTTCTTGTTAGCCAGAAGGATTCTGAAAGACAAAGGCGACCGTTTTTCCCGCCCGATTGTTTATTTGTCGGTGGGTGGCGTTTCGTTGGGACTGGTCATCATGATGATAGCCATTGGGGTGACATCGGGATACAAACAGGAGATTCGCAATAAGGTCATTGCCATGGGTTCGCACATCCGCATCACCCATTACGATCAGAATTATTCGTTTGAGCAGGTGCCCATCAATCAGCACAGCGACTGTATCCTGCAACTGAAAAACAATCCGGATGTGGTTGAGGTGCAGAATTTTGCCACGAAAGTCGGCATCATCAAGACCGACGACCAGGTGGAAGGCGTGGTGCTGAAAGGTGTGGACAAGACTTTTTCATGGGACTTTTTTCAGAAAAACATCATTCAGGGAGAAGGGTTTTCCACTACAGACACCACGGCATCCAACAGCATTATTGTTTCCAAGCGGATGGCTGACAAATTGCGGTTGAAAGTGGGCGACAAGGTGCACACCTATTTTGTGCAGGACCCGCCGCGCCAGCGCAGTTTCAAGATTTCGGGCATCTATGAAACAGGTTTGCCCGAATACGACAACATGTTTGCGCTGGTGGACTTGCGGCATGTGCAGAAACTCAACGATTGGAACGACAGTCTGGTGAGCGGTGTGGAAGTGCTCACCCGCGATTACGACAAGATCGATGAGATTGGCGACTACATCCATCACCATATCGATTATGATATGAAGGCGGAAACCATCAAGCAGATTTATCCGGAGATTTTCGAGTGGATTGCGTTGTTCGACATGAATGTGGCCGTGTTGCTCATCATCACCACCTGTGTCTGTCTGGTAACTATGATGTCCATTTTCTTCATTATTGTATTGGAGCAAACGCAGACCATCGGCATACTCAAATCGTTGGGCATGAAGACCAAACAGGTGGTGGGCACATTCATTTTAGTGGCTGGCGATATTTTGTTGAAAGGCATGCTGATAGGCGACGCGATAGCCCTGCTTCTTGGTTTTTTGCAGCAGAAATTCCATTTTATCCGGTTGAACCCTGACACATACTATGTCAATTATGTCCCAATTCATTTTGATTGGGTGCAGGTTTTGCTGCTGAACGCCGGTGTTTTTGCGGTTTGCATGGCCGTGTTGCTGATTCCCGCCTGGGTGGTGAGCAGGAAAATCACCCCTGTGAATGCGGTTCAGTTCGAGTAATAACATGATTTTCAATAAAAAATGAGTGCAAGGGTACGAGCGAATAAAAAAAAGTGTACTTTTGCACCCCAATTTTATAAACATATTTTTTAACAAAAACAACTAAAAAATTATGGCAAATCAGTACGAAACCGTTTTCATTATGACGCCCGTTTTGTCTGAAGAACAGATGAAGGAAACGGTTCAAAAATTCGAGAAGGTTCTCACCGACAAAGGCGCTGAGATCGTTCATCAAGAGAACTGGGGCCTCCGCAAGTTGGAGTATCCCATCCAAAAGAAGTCTTCCGGCTTCTATCATTTAATTGAATTCAAAGCAGAAGGTTCTGTAGTGGAGGCATTGGAGCTGCAATACCGCCGCGACGAGCGCATCATGCGCTTCCTGACCGTGAGCATGGACAAATACGCCATCGCTTACGCTGAGAAGAGACGCGCCAACCGCAAAGAGAAAGCCGCCGCTAAGGAAGAAGTGAAAGAGGAAACCCCCGTTGTGGAACAACCTCAGGAAGTTAACAATGAGTCTAACCAAACAGAACAAGCAGAATAGTTATGGCACAACAGAATGACATTAAATACATTGCTCCTGTAGCAGTTGACATTAAGAAGAAAAAATACTGCCGTTTCAAGAAAAGCGGTATCAAGTATATCGACTTTAAAGATCCTGAGTTCCTGAAGAAATTCTTGAACGAACAAGGTAAGATATTACCACGCCGCATTACTGGAAACTCTCTGAAGTACCAGCGCCGTGTAGCTCAAGCTGTTAAAAGAGCACGCCACTTGGCTCTGCTCCCATACGTAACCGATATGTTGAAATAATTAAACGGAGAAATTATGGAAATTATTTTGAAAGAAGACGTTGCCGGATTGGGCTATAAAAATGATATCGTAACCGTGAAGAATGGTTACGGACGTAACTATCTCCTGCCACAAGGTAAAGCTGTTATCGCAACAGCATCTGCAAAGAAAGTCATCGCTGAAAATCTTAAACAACGCGCTCACAAGTTGGCTAAGATTAAGGCAGATGCAGAGGCTTTGGCAGAGAAACTGGGACAACTCGAAGCATTGGTAATCCCAATGAAAGTCAGCCAGACTGGCACTATCTACGGTTCTGTTACAAATGTTCAGATCGCAGAGAAGCTGACAGAGAAAGGTTTTGACATCGAGCGTAAGACAATCGTTGTTCCTGCTGTAAAAGAAGTAGGAGAATATACTGCTACCGTAAACCTCCACAAGGAAGTTTCAGTAGAGATTCCTTTCCAAGTTATCGCAGAAGCGTAATTCTTAATATTTCATAGAAAAGCTCCTCATCAAGTTAAACTTGTATGAGGAGCTTTTTATTATTTTCGTAACTTTGCACAACAAAATAAGAATGACGATGAAGAAGCTAATCTGTTTTATGTTCGGCATCCTGGCTATGATAGGTATCAGTGCGGACAACGAGAAAATACATACATCCTCCATGAAGTGCGAAATCAAGGGCAAACTGCCGCAGAACAGTCGCGCAACAAAGGTATTCCTGCAAAAAATAGAGCAGAACCGTTTCGTCACAACAGACTCAACTCTTGCAGGAGATGGAAATTTCATATTGACCACTACCGCAGGTGCAACACCCGTCGTACGTTATTTACGCTTTAATGACACAGAATCGGAACCTGTGAAAATCTTTATTGATGCAGACGAACTGATAGTCAAACAGACTAAAGACGGAATCTGCATAACAGGCTCAGGGACCAACGACACATACTCTAAAATTTGGCAAGAGATAGCGCCGCTACGGGAAGCCAAACAGGATGCATACCAACGTTATAAAGACAAGTCACTGAGTAACGAAGAACACAAACAGGCAGAGGAAGATTACGACAAAGCAGATGAGAAAGAGACAGAAATATACCTGACATATTTAAAGGACAATGCCGACAACATTCTTGGATATGACATCCTGACAAACCTCTATTATACTATGGAAGGTGCGCTCGTAGAACAATACCTGAAAAAACTGCCAGCAGTATTCAAGGAAGAAGCACAGTACAAACGCATAGAGCGTTATGTAGAAAATGACAAAAAGTGCCTTCCAGGCACAGACTATCATGACATAACACTCAAAACACCAGAAGGCGAAACAAAAAAACTATCTGATTATATTAAAGAAGGGAAGTATACAATCCTTGATTTCTGGGCCAGCTGGTGTGGACCGTGTCGCGCAGAAATGCCAAATATGGTTAAAATCTATAAAGAATTTAACACTTACGGCATAGAAATCATCGGTATTTCCTTAGACAAAGACGAAGCAGCATGGAAAAAGGCAATTAAAGATATGGATATGACATGGCCACAATTGTCAGACCTTAAATTTTGGCAGAGTGAAGCTGTAAAAACATATGGTGTACAAGCTATTCCAATGACCGTAACCATTGGTCCGAACGGACGTATCCTAAGGAAGAATCTCCGGGGAGAAAAACTCTACGACGAAGTGGCAACTTGGGCCGAAAAGCTAAAATAACCTACAACACACCCATCTCAGCATATCAGAGGCATCGCAATGACGCCTCTTTCTTATAATAGTTAATTTTACCGTTAATTCGGATAAAAACGTTAAAAAGTTTTATATATTTTAAGAATTCTTTGAAACTGCTTGCAAGATTTTGAGCACTATCCTATTTTTGCAGTGTTATGAAGAAAAGAACAATAATAATCATATCTATCGTCATGGGCTTAAGCTTCGCTGCCTTGCTCTATCTCCAAGTCAGGTATTCCCGACAGATGTTGAGGATGAGAAAGGAGCAGTTTGCTGAGTCTGTCAGTCGTAGCATGAATATAGTCTCACGCAACATGGAGCTTGAGCAAACTGTCAAGGGACTGGAGAAGTACATCAAGGACAACAACGCTGACGCATTACAAGGTACAACAAAAGAAGACACCACGTCCATGTATACTGGCGCATTCCCTCTGGATATACATGCGCCCGTTGCTGGCAAGAAGATTCCTCGCCTCCATACGCTACCGCATCCCGTGACTGTGCCAAAAGGATTTACCCTGAAAAAACGCATAGGCAACTCTTACTCATCACTGACAAAAGAGATGCGAGACTTAATAAAAAATCAATACCTAAATCAGCGTGAACTGTTGGACAGAGTCGTTGTTAACATTCTGAACACATCGAACAACCAACCGCTTTCTGAGAGTATAAATTTCAAAATGCTTGACCAAAGTCTGAAAGCAGAGTTTGAGAGCAACGGAATAGATTTGGAATATCACTTTACCGTCACGACGAGCTCAGGTAAAGAACTATACCGTTGCCCCGATTATGATCCAAAGGGCGAAAAGTATTCTTTCAAGCAGATATTGATGCCGCATAACGCTCCGGCGAATACCGCCATTCTGACTGTACACTTCCCTGAGATGCACAAATACTTGTACAGTTCGGTGAAATTTCTCATTCCGTCAATCATCTTTATCATTATCTTGTTGCTAACATTCATCTTCACCATATACATATCATTCCGGCAGAAGAAACTTAGCGAAATGAAAAATGATTTCGTGAACAACATGACACATGAGCTGAAGACCCCAGTCTCTTCAATTTCACTGGCAGTACAAATGCTCTTGGACCCCAATGTGCCCAAGAGTGAGAAAATGACCAAACATCTATCTACGGTTATAAGTGATGAAACCAAACGATTGCGCATGTTGATCGACGTAGTGCTCCAGACTTCAATTTTTGAAGGCCGGAAAATACGTTTCAACCAAAGAAATATCAAAACAAACAAGTTGGTCAATGATGTCGTCAGCACTTTCAGCATCAAAGCAAAAAAAGAAGGTGGTTCTCTGGAGAAAATATTTGACGCTGCTGAAGATTGCATATATGCTGACGAAATGCATATGACAAATGTTTTGTTCAACATTATGGATAACGCTTATAAGTACCGTCGAAAGGATGTAGACTTCAACCTTCAGGTTAAGACCTGGAATGAGGGCGACAACATCTGCATCTCAATAAAAGACAACGGCATTGGTATCAAGCATGATGATCTGAAAAAGATATTTGACAAATTTTATCGCGTTCACACCGGGAACCGTCATGATGTCAAAGGGTTCGGTTTGGGACTGGCCTATGTGAAAAACATTATAGACCTGCATCATGGTACGATATCTACGGAAAGCGAATTAGGCAAAGGAACCACATTTGTAATTAAATTACCAATCATTAAAGAATAACAGTTATGGAAGAAGCTAAAAGAATTTTACTGTGCGAAGATGACGAGAATCTGGGTATGTTGCTCAGCGAATATCTTCAAGCTAAGAATTACGAAGCAGTTCTCTGCAAAGACGGAGAAGAAGGCTATAAAGAATTCTTGAAACAAAAGTTTGACATCTGCGTCCTCGACGTAATGATGCCTAAAAAAGACGGATTCAGTCTATGCAAAGATATTAAGCAGATCAATCCTGAGATTCCTGTCGTTTTTCTAACTGCAAAAGCATTGAAGGAAGATGTTATCGACGGGTTCAAGTTAGGTGCAGACGACTACATCACCAAACCTTTCTCTATGGAAGAGCTTACTTATCGTATTGACGCCATCATGCACCGCGTGCAGGGCAAGAAGAAAAACGATGAAGTTATTGTTACACTTGGCAAATTCACCTTTGACCGCAACAAGCAAATTCTCGCTATTGGTGACGACAAGCGCAAGTTGACAACTAAGGAGAGCGAACTACTCAACATCTTGTACGAGCACGTCAACGATGTTCTTCCACGCGAATTGGCATTGAACAAGATTTGGGAAGACGACAACCGCGTATATGCACGCAGTATGGACGTTTACATCACAAAACTGCGTAAATATCTCAAGGCCGATCCTGATGTTGAAATCTTGAATGTTCACGGCGAAGGCTACAAACTCGTATTGCCGACTGCATAAGGAACATTCTTCATACAATTTGCAGCAAAGGGATGCAGAACTTTCTGCATCCCTTTGTCGCAAATTTTCTAAAGCTTTCCAACAAAACTTTAGTCTATAAGAAATATCGCCGGTGTCTTACGTAAGTTTGGCAAACTCCTCTTCTTCCATTCCTGAATAGTGTATGTCTGGATATATTCTTCTTGACAGGTTATGCCTGCAGCAACACAGAGTCTTGTCGTATTACGACATGTCTTGATGAAGTCTCGAAAAAGCAGTTCGTTACGGTAAGGTGTCTCTATACATATTTGAGTCTGTTTACCATTGACTGCCCTCTCCTCCATTCTTTTTATGAATGCTATCCTTGCAGCGTTATCAATCGGAATATAACCATTGAAAGCAAAATTTTGTCCGTTAAACCCTGATGCCATTAAAGCCAACAAGATTGACGAGGGACCGACCAGCGG
>DGGS01000064.1 GCA_002392325.1 Bacteroidales bacterium UBA3868 | reverse complement strand
GCCTTCGACCGTTTCTATGCTGAGAAACTGGGTGTGAACACCTCCGACTTGCTGATTTCGCAACCCGACAACGGGGAACAAGCCCTGGAAATCGCCGACAACCTCATCCGCTCGGGCGCCATCGACATCATTGTCATTGACTCTGTGGCCGCCCTTACGCCGAAAAGCGAAATTGAGGGTGACATGGGCGACTCCAAGATGGGATTGCAGGCGCGTTTGATGTCGCAGGCCCTGCGCAAACTCACCGCCACCATCAACAAGACGGGTTGCTGCTGCATTTTCATCAACCAGTTGCGCGAGAAGATCGGCATTTTGTTCGGAAATCCGGAAACCACCACGGGTGGTAACGCCTTAAAATTCTATGCGTCAGTTCGTTTGGATATCCGCCGCCAAGCCCAGATCAAGGATGGCGACACCTCTATCGGCAACCATGTGAAGGTGAAAATCGTCAAGAACAAAGTGGCGCCCCCATTCCGCACAGCCGAATTTGACATCATGTTCGGCGAAGGCATCTCCAAGCGCGGCGAGATTATCGACCTCGGCGTGGAGTACGGCATCATCAAGAAAGCCGGTTCCTGGTTCTCCTACGGCGACACCAAGTTGGCGCAAGGCCGCGAGGGTGTGAAACAACTGCTGGCCGACAATCCGGAACTCTGCGACGAACTGGAAGCCAAGATTCGTGAGGCAATCAAAAACAACCAACAATAGTATCCTATGAAAAACCGTATCGTCCTCTTGCTGTTGTGCGCGCTCGTCACTCTTTGCGGCTGTCATAACAACAAGAAATACGCAGACCTGCCGGAAGAGCTGGCCGCTTTGTGCAAGAGTATCGACAAACATCCCAAAAACTCGGAACTGTACTACCAGCGCGCCAACTATTACTACATGCACAAAGATGTGGACAAAGGCATAGCTGACATGCAGACCGCTGTCAAACTGCAACCCGACAGCAGCAAATATTATATTATGTTGTCAGACTTGTATTTTGCACAAGTGGAAACCGACTTGGCAGAGGAAATGCTGGAAAAGGCCATTCAGAAAGACCCGAAGAACAATGAGGCCCGATTGAAACTGGCAGAACTTTTCTATCATGAGAACCTGCTCACGCAATGCAATGAGACGCTGGATGAGGCCATCAAACAACAGAAATACAACCCTAAGGCATACCTGATAAAAGCGTTCATGTACAAGGACATGCAGGACACTACCGCTTATCTGCGTATGTTACAATTGGTTATAGACCAAGATCCCAAAGAGGTGAAGGCCTATCTGGAACTGGGTTATTTCTATCAGAAGAGTTTGAATCCCCTTGCCGCCTCCTATTACCAAAACGCATTGAATGTGGATCCCAACAATGTGGAAATCCATTACAACTTGGGAAAACTGTACCAGGATCTGGAGCAATACCAAGAGGCAGAGCAGGAATACAAAACCGCCATCCAGCTGGATGAAAAGCACATTCCCTCTCTTAACAATCTGGGTTACATGTATTTGGATGAGCCATTCAACAAATATGAAGATGCCGTCAAATTGTTCACAAAGGCAATCAAAGAAAATCCGGATTTTGTGTATTCCGTGTGCAACCGTGGCGTGGCGTACGAATATTTGGGACAATACGACAAGGCACGCAAGGATTACGAAAAGGCGCTGAAACTACAAACCAACTTTGAACCAGCCATCTTAGGTCTGAACCGGTTGGACAAACTGCAAAGCAAATAACGATGAACGAAAATTTAGATCCGTCCGCCACCCGGTTGTCGTCAGCCGACAAGGAGTTCGAAAGAGCCATCCGCCCTGCCGTTTTCCAAGACTTCCAGGGCCAGAAGCAGGTGATTGAGAACATCATGGTGTTTGTGCACGCGGCCAAAGCGCGTGGCGAGGCGCTGGACCATGTTCTGCTGCACGGACCTCCAGGATTAGGGAAAACCACTCTTTCACACATCATTGGCAACGAAATGGGCGTGAATGTGCGCTGCACCTCCGGTCCCGTCATCGACAAGCCCGGTGACTTGGCCGGTCTGCTCACCAATCTGGAACCCCACGATGTGCTTTTCATTGATGAAATACATCGTTTGTCACCCGTGGTGGAAGAGTACCTTTACTCCGCCATGGAGGACTATAAGATTGATATTATGATCGATAGCGGTCCAAGTGCCCGCAGTGTGCAGATCTCGCTGAACCCGTTCACGCTGGTGGGTGCCACCACGCGGTCTGGATTGCTCACTGCCCCATTGCGCTCCCGTTTCGGCATCAACTTGCGCCTGCAATATTACGATGCTGAAACGCTTTGCCATATCATACAGCGTTCCGCATCCATTCTGGACATCCCGATTCACGATGAGGCCGCGTTGGAAATCGCAGGCCGCAGCCGCGGCACGCCCCGTATCGCAAACCTGCTCCTGCGGCGCGTGCGTGACTTCGCGCAAATCAAGGGCGACGGCACTATCACCCTGCCCATCACACAAGTGGCCTTGTCGGCACTCAATGTGGACAAGCATGGTTTGGACGAGATGGACAACCGCATTCTGAGCACCATCATCGACAAGTTCAAGGGC
>DGGS01000047.1 GCA_002392325.1 Bacteroidales bacterium UBA3868 | reverse complement strand
AGTTTAAAAGTGATGTCGCACTGCTCGACTGGTGTACACAAGTCGGTGACGAATGACACAGGATTAGTCCACTCGCTGGTGCCATCAGAACCGCAGTCGGCCTGTACCCTTAATTCGTAAACGGTGGCGAGTGTGAGTTCGGAAAGTGTATAAGGATTGGTTACATTGTTGGTTACGGTGCCATTCACTTCAATGTTGAATGCGCTGGCATCGGAAGTCCAGGATACTTGAGCGGTATTGCCCCCTGTGTAGTTGACCTCCAGACCTGTAGGTTTTATGCAGGTGGGTGCGGTGCCGGGAGTATATTCGAAAGTGGTTTTGGGGAGGAAGTTCTGCTTATTTATATTGATGGCATCGCCATAACCACCCATGGAAGCACCCTCAGGGGCTGCAACGCCATACCAAGTGCTAGAAGAGTATGTTCCGGTAACAGTTTGATTGACGCCAATCAAAAGATTACCTCCCAAATACTGGTATGGATTGTCGAATGTAATCACCATTTGGTTGTCGCTGACGGAGAGACTGCCGGAATAAACTTCCTCCAGACCGTTCCATTCAGCAAGGGCGGAAAGGGTGGTCTCACCTATATTGCCGCAATAGACCTTGAATGACGCGTTCCCCCAAGATTTGTTTTCATCTGTAGAATAAAAGGTCATCTTATTGATGAAACCATTTTGCATAGCGGTTAGCTCTTCAGCTGGTATGATGAATTGGCCTCGAGAATAGTTGTCGCAATAAAATCCATAGACGGGGACAAATTGGTTCGTGGTTGTGCCGTTGTTTACCGTAATAAAGTAAGCATCTGTAGGGGTGAAGTGGATGGTGCTGCTCCATTCGCTTTGTCCATCAGCGTTTCCGCAGTCTGCTTTCACGCGTGCGTAGTAAGTGGTTTCAGCGGTGAGTCCAGTGATATGTTGGGCAGGTGTGCCGCTCACATTCACGGAAGTGGCACCGGTGAAGTCGTCAGCTGTGCTGTATTCCAGTATCCAGTTGGTGGCCTCGCCCGTCTCCGTCCAACTCAAGTCGGCAACTGAACCGTCGCCAGAGGTCAGTGTGGCGGTCAATCCAGTAGGAATCAAACAAGCCACAGGAGTGTGGAAAGTGATATAGACAGGTTCGCTTTGTTCGGTTGCGCTGCACCATTTGCGGACCCATACGCCATAGTCCCTGTCTGGAGTCAAGCTGTTCCAATTTGCTGTATTTTCAGTTTGTGCTTGAACATTCCAAGTTGTGGGCGGCTCGTTAGGATTAAATGTTCCAGCGGGCATGAGAATTTGGAACATCGCGTCTTCATCGGCATCCCATTCAATCGTAACAGTATGGGCCGTCAAACTGCCGCTAACGATATGGAGAGCAGTGGGTTTCGTACATGAAGGAAGTTCTTCCACCTTGAAGTTGTCCATAAAAGTGGCCCAGCCATATTTGCTTTCACCGCGCAGGATAATGTAGCAATTTCCGGTGAACGGGATGGGCAGTTCGTAAGTGTACCAGCCTGCAGTTTCTTCGGCGGGGATGAGACCATTGTCGCTGACAGTATAATTACGGCTGATAAAGGCCAATTCTGTGGCACCATCAATCTCACCGTCCGTGCTGGCATAGACTCTGATACCTTCCCCTACATAGGATGGAGAGTTGGTGCCGCGATATATATCAAGGACAAACTGGTAGTTTTGGTCAGTAGGAAGAGTCATACAAGGAAGCACAAGTTTGGTCATGGTACCAGAGGACATATCAGGCAATCTTAGCATATTCGTTGAATTACCATCAACAGTATTAGTGGATCCTGAGCCGGAGAATACCTGAAAAAGATAGGTTCCTGAGCCCTCCAAATGTTTATTCTCCCAGCAAGGGTCACTCAAAGAAACGCCACCCGTGCCCTCGAAATTCTCAAAGTCCTCATTCCAAGGAAGAGAAGTGATAGGATTACATTTAGTCCAGTAGCTCACTTTTACGGGCTCGCTCTGATCGGTTGCAGAACAATAACGGCGCACATAGAAGTCGTATTGTGTGCTGGCGGTGAGACCAGTCGTGCCGCCTTCGTGGTTGGTAAAGGTGCTGCCCCAATAAGTCGGGGTCTCGTCAGCGGCAACATTGGCAATCTGCCAAGAGGCACCCTCTATGTCATCCCAAGTAAAGTATGCCATCTGATTGTTAACAAAGGAAAGGGCTACATTTGTGGGTTTTGAACAGGAGGGAGGGGTATTGTAACTGAAGGTCAACTTCGGCAGAAAGTTGTAAGCACTGCTGTTGTAGCTGTTGAAAGAAACATTGTTGCTTGTTCCTTCACCTATAAAGTAGTAAAGGTTCCAATTTGCAGCTGTATGGACGAAGTCAATAAGCAAGTTGCCACCGTTGTAAACATAACCATTTTCGAAAGTGATGGTTAAGGTGAGGGCAGTGTGGTCCCAAGTCATGATTCCTTGATATACTTGGCTCAAGGTTGTACTGGCGTCGAGTTCGGTTAGTGTTGAGGCAGTAGTCTCTCCCAAGGAGACGGTCCAAGTGCCAAGGCGTCCGGTTTCGACTTCTGATGAGTATGATGTACCGTAGCTACCGTTGAAGTAAAACACCAGTTGAGTGATTTCCATACCGTTCATGGCGGAAAGATCCGATGCAGGGTAAATCATCTGATTGTGTTGGGCATGGTCGGCATTATAGCCGTCAAAGGGGATGTATTGGCTCGTTGCCCCCCCATCGTGCACGGTCAGTGTTGATTGCGCTTGCATCGTCCCTGCTAGGCAGAGGGTGACAAGCATTGTCAGGAAAAAGTAAATTTTTTTCATAAGAATAAGATTTTTAATTTATATTTTTTTCTCTATTTTTTTATGTTAAAATTGGAAAAAAACCGCCCTGGGCGTCGCAAAAAGCACGCCTCCAAACTGGCATTTTCCGTTCCGTTTCATTACCATAGTTTGTGTTTGGCATTCACGAATCCCCTGTTTTCGCGCATTTTAGCGGGGAAGAGTCCGTTCGAGTATCACAAGTCCTAATCTATTGTAGATTACATATTTATAACCTACAAACATAAAAAATAATTTCTAAAAATGCAACCACTCACCTCAATTTTTTTCAAAAAACTTCAGTTGAAAACCTCTCAATCTGTCGGAGAAAATAGTGTAAAAAAAATCCCGCCATTTGGCGGGATTCCCAAGGTTTATCGTTTAGTCTGTTCCTTATCTTTCACTTTCGTCAGCTGTTTTTTCAACGCGTCAACCGCTAGGTCTGTGGCTTCCTCAAAACTCTTCGCCGTCTTGCTGGCGATGGCGTCGTTGCCTCGGATCTTCATCCGGATGTCCACGGTCTTGTTCTCAGGGGTGTCAGTGTTCTCGAGCTTCAAGGTCACATCCGAGCCGATGATGCCATCGTGCACCTTGTTCAGTTTACCAACTTTCTCGTTGATGAATTCCTCTAACTTTTGATCCGTCTTGAAGTGAACGGAAGTGATGTTGATTGTCATAATGACCTCCTTTTTTATGCCCTTGGATGGGCTTGTTTATAAATGGATTTGAGTTGCTCCATGGAATTGTGCGTATATACCTGCGTGGCGGCCAGACTGCTGTGGCCCAGTATCTCCTTGATGGCGTTCAGGTCAGCGCCCCGGTTCAGCATGTGCGTCGCGAAGGTGTGCCTGATCACATGCGGGCTCCGTTTGTCAATCGTGGTCACCATGTCCAAGTATTTTCTCACAATTCTATAGACCGCCTTCGGGTAAAGTTGTCGCCCGTTGGCTGCAACAAAGATATAAAAATTTTCATTCTCCGGCGCAATATTTTCCACATAATATTCCAAATATTTTGTTAATAACTCGCGCATCCTATTACCAAACGGAATGATGCGCTCTTTATTGCGCTTGCCCAGCACTTTCACACTGCTATTGTATAAGTCAAGGTCTAATCGCTTGATATTCAGCAGTTCCGAAAGACGCATCCCCGTGGCGTAAAACAACTCCAATATCAATCGGTCACGCCTTCCTTCAAAGTTGTCCCCAAAAAGTTCCACCGAAAACAACTTCTCCATGTCCTTCTGCTCCACATATTCAGGCAACTTCTCCCGGAACTTCGGTCCCTGGATGCCATCCATCGGGTTGTGTTTCACGCGGCCCGCTTTCAGCTCGAATCGGTAGAAGTCCCGCAACGCGCTCATCTTGCGGTTCACACTGCGCGCCGACAGTTTGTCGTCTTCCAGCAGCGTGAGGATCCAGGTCCGGATATCCCCTGCCGTCACCTTCTCCAACTCCGTGACCCCCAGAATTTTCTCAATGTACTCCGCGAATTGACGCAAATCGCCTTCATAGGCCGAAACCGTGTTCGCCGACGACCGTTTCTCATAGCGCAAGTGCCCGATGAATGCGTCAAAATTTATCATTAAAATTATAGTATATATAATATAATGTTTTTAATGCTTCTAAAAAAAACAGGGAATCCCCTGTTTTCGCACGATTGGCAAAACCATTATTCGTTTTCAGCTTCGCGAAGATGCTGCACATAAATGGCCTTGCGCAATTGCTCCCGTCTGATCACGCTCTTCTTGGTGAATTCCTGTCTCTGACGGATCTCTTTCTTTACACCAATCTTGTCGAATTTCTTTTTCAGTTTCTTGAGCGCTTTGTCGATTGAATCGCCTTCTTTAATGGGAACAATAATCATAAATAATACCTCTTTCTTTTAGGGTTAATAATAAATTTGAATTGGGCGGCAAAGATACACTTTTTTTCATACAAATTAATTATATATGTTTTTTTTGATTTGGGCGGTCCGGCGTGCTCCGCCCGCCGTCGGGCTTTCCGCTATAACTCGCTCCCGCGATCCCCGCCCCGCACCCCTTCCCTGAACACCTCCCCACACGCTCGTAAGACGCTCCAATCCCTACCGCATTTTTTGCGGTTTTTGACAACAACTTCGAAAAAACTGCGAAAATCCCCCGGCGAAATCCCCGAAATATACCCTCTGAAAACTGGAAAATCCGAAAAATCGCTGTTGAAAAAGTAAAAAAACACCCCTTAAATAAATTTTTTCTTACTGATTATCAGCAAGATAAGAAAAAGTTTAAAAAAAAGTGGGTAAGGGTAGGCGAATGTAACGAACAAAAGTGTATTTTTGCGGTCCCAAATGAGAGGGAAACAGGGACCAGCCCTGTAGGCAGAGGGGACGGAAATTGGGAGGTTCATTGAAAGAATGAAGAAAGATGTAGCAAATACTCAAGGATTTTTTTGAGATTCGCAAGCGATAAAGTCGGGACAGACAAAAAATAAAAAGAGATTAATTAGGATGGAGA
>DGGS01000215.1 GCA_002392325.1 Bacteroidales bacterium UBA3868 | reverse complement strand
TTGAAACCTGGCAACGCCATCCCATCATCCATGTAATAAAGGCCGAAATCTGCTTTGAAGACAAAATCGACAACGTGTTGCACATAATTGACGACATGCTGCAAATAAACCACTAACCCAGTAAAGACGCGATTTATCGCGTCTCCACCAGTAAAGACGCACGGTCGTGCGTCTCAACAAAAAAAACGACCGTGCGTCTCAACAAAAAAATAAGAATATGAAAAATCTCAGCATGATAGCCGCCGTAGGCGAAAACTTAGAACTCGGATACCAGAACCAGCTGCTATGCCATCTCCCCATTGACCTTAAACATTTCAAGGAGATCACATCTGGCCATACGGTCCTGATGGGCGACAACACATGGTTCTCTTTGCCCAAAAAACCGCTTCCCAACCGGAGAAACATTGTCATTACATTGGATGATGTGGCGTTTCCGGATTGCGAAACCGTGCATTCCATTGAGGATGCCTTAGACCTTGTGCGAGAAAAGGATGAAGAGGCGTTTGTGATGGGTGGCGCCACCATGTACCGTCTTTTTTTGCCATACGCCGATAAACTTTATCTTACCCGCATCGTCTCTTCTTTTACGGCCGATGTCTTTTTCCCCGCAATAAAGGAGGAAGAGTGGTCGTTAGTGGAGAATGAGTTTGTGCCGAAAGATGAAAAAAATATGTATGATTTGTATTTTCAAACCTTAATCCGAAAGTAAGATGAAAAAAGTTATGATGTTTCTGGTCGCGGCGATGATGATCGTAGTTGCCCATGCACAAAAACCTTCCCAGTTGCCAGTCCCTGACCTTCCCATTGACGAACGCACCAATTTGGTGACCTATCAGGATGTGGTGAAGCAGGAGGGCACGCCTAAAGTTCTGTATGACAGAGCGATGGAGTGGGTGAAAAAGTATTATAAAAACACCAATGAGGTCATCAAGAAGGCGGATGCCGAAAAATGCGTGATTGAAATGCGTTCCAGTGTGCGCATTTACTCCAAGCAGAAAGATGGCACTGAGCTTCACAAAAACATTGTTTATTATAACTTTAAGTTGGAGTGCCGCGACAACCGCTATCGTTATACGATTACCAATTTCAATGAACGGGCCGCCTCTGCCGCGCCTATTGAGAACTGGTTCAAGACCGACAGCCCATATTGGTCACCATCGCAATACGAATGGCTGACTCAGATTGACAGTCAAGTCAAAGAATTGATCAACTCCTTGGAAGAAGGTATGTTACCGCCCGAAGTCTTTGAAGATGAGTGGTAAAAAGATCGTAGCCCTTCTAATATCAATTCTCCTTCTATTTTCATCTTGTCAGAAACAAGTCGGGAAAATGAGGATGAATTTCACCTTTTCAGTGGATGGACAAGCGTTGACGCAAGATTCATTGCTGTATCAGAATGCGGCGGGCAACCGTTATGAAGTTACGGAGGCGCAGTATTTCATTTCCGATGTGGTTCTTACATCTGCCGACGGTTCTCAATATGCGATAAAATGCGATAAGTCAGCCCACTATGTGGACGCTGACATTCCCTATACGATGACTTGGGCTCCGGAGGACGAGTTGCCTGCGGGCGCGTATTCCTCCATCAGCTTTGTGTTCGGGCTTGCGCCGGAGCTGAATGTTTCGCATAGTTATACCGATGCGCCGGAGAACAACATGAGCTGGCCTGAAGTGCTTGGAGGCGGCTATCACAACATGAAAATCAACGGGCGATGGATAGGGGAGGATGGCGCGACACATCCGTTCAACCTCCACTCCGGACGGGTGGTGACTGCCGTTGGCGACGCAGTGGAAACCTCCTTCGCCGTCACATTGCCCCTAACCCAATTTGTGATTACCAAGAACGGAATCACCGACATCATCTTGGACATGAATGTCAACCGATGGTTCTGTTCCCCGTATCTGTTTGATTTCAACTATTTTGGCGGCAGCATTATGCAAAACGCCGAAGCACAGGAAATCTTGAAAGCCAACGGTTGGGATGTTTTCTCCATAATCTCCAATCGCTAATCTTTCATTTTTCCCCTCCTCTTTTCCTCTCCTCTTTTTATACACAATTCCCTGTTTAAAAACAAATTGCGTTGTCGGATACGCTAAAAGCGGAAAACGTATTTTTGCGCAACTTGATAAAATTGTGTGATTATGTATAATGTTGCCGTAATAGCCGGTGGAGATTCCGGCGAATATGAAATCTCCTTGAAAACAGCCGATAACATCTTCAATCAGCTGGACAAGAGTTTGTTCAACCCTTACCTGATCCATTTCAGAGGTGCTGACTGGCATTATACCGATGAGAACGGGAATGTTTGCCAAGTGGACAAGAACGATTTCTCCATTACCGTACATGGAGAAAAAATCAAGTTTGACGCAGCGTTCATAGCCATCCACGGTACGCCCGGTGAGAATGGTCGTCTGCAGGCCTATTTTGAATTGGTGGGACAGCCTTATACGGGTTGTGGGGTGTTCTGCTCCGCACTGACATTCAACAAATACTATTGCAATCTGGCGGTGGCCGGTTTCGGTGTGCCCATCTCGCCCTCGTTGCATTTTTACAATTCCGACCCTATTGATTATGAGCAGATTGAGTCTGTTTGTGGTTATCCTTGCTTTGTCAAGGCGTGTAACTCTGGTTCCAGCGTGGGGGTCACGAAAGTGCACAACAGAAGTGAGGTTGACCAAGCCTTTGCGGAAGCGTTCAAATATGACAACCAACTGATGGTGGAGAAGTTTGTGCGCGGCCGCGAGTTTACCTGCGGGGTTACCTCCGTGTATGGCGCTCCCCGTGTGCTTGCGGTAACCGAGGTGGTGGCCAGCAACGAATTCTATGACTACAACGCCAAATATACCGCCGTGGGACACAAACTCATCACACCTGCGGATCTTCCTGCTGAAATGACCCAAAAGTTGAGCGATTACGCCGTTCAGATTTTCCATAATCTTGACTGTCACGGTGTGGTGCGCATTGATTTCATTGTTTCAGAGGACGATGGCGTGCCTTATTTCCTGGAGGTGAACACCATCCCCGGACAAACCGCTTTGAGCATCGTACCGGGTCAGGTTGAATATAATAAATTGGATATTAAAGAGTTTTATACAAAGATGGTGATGGAAGCCCTGACATTTAAGAAAGGGTGAAAGGTGAACGGTGCATGGTACACGGTACACGGTGAAGGGTGAAAGGTGCACGGTACACGGTGAAGGGTACACGGAGAACGGTAAAAGGTGCACGGTGCACGAGAAATGGGTTGGAGGAATTGTAGAAATGTCATTCGATGGTGTTTTATTCTCAAAAAATCAATGAAGAAAGATAAGAATATGAGAAATATATTGAGTGTCGGATGTTTCCTGTTGGTGTTTGTCGGAATGCTTTCGAATATTTCCGCACAATACACGGAGGCGGATATGCGCGCGTATGTGGAGCAGTATAAGGATGTGGCCATGGAGAAGATGAAGCAGTACAAGATTCCGGCCAGCATCACCTTGGCGCAAGGCATTTTTGAAAGTGCGTGTGGCAAAAGCCGCTTGGCGACGGATGGGAATAATCATTTCGGCATCAAATGCCACACCGACTGGGAGGGCGACACGATCCTTATAGACGACGATGAGTTGCAGGAGTGTTTCCGCAAATACGACAGCGTGGCGGCATCCTATACAGACCATTCGCTCTTTTTGACCACCCGAAAGCGCTATGCCAATCTGTTCTCATTAGACATTCTGGATTATCCTGGGTGGGCTCGCACGCTGAAAGCCGACGGATACGCCACTAACCCGCAGTACGCTGACCGTCTTATCAGTTTGATAGAACGGTTTGACATTGCCCGTTTGGACACCTTGTGTTTGGAACAGCAGGGCATTGTTGTGGAACGCCGGCAAAATAATACGCCCATTTCAGAAAACACTGGTGATTTGACCCAGTCTCAACAAGTTCCACCTCCGCAAAAGCCCCATGCCCGTCCGAAAATCGAGTATGTGGACAAAAACCGTGTGGATGCTCCGAATACGGTTGTGGAGACGAAAACCCATGTGGATGCGCCGCCTGCCCAAAATCCTGTATCACAACAACCAACCTCCAATACCAGAATCCAAACCTCTGGCAAATTCAAGGTTTTCACCGCTGATCAGGATTATCCCGCCGTGGCCAGTCCATTTACCTATCGCAAAGTCTTTACCAACAACAACACCTATTTCGTAGTGGCTGAGCCCGGCGACACATACGAGAAAATCGCCACGGATGTGCAGGTGTCGGCGGCCAATCTTCGCAGATTTAACGATGCGGGCAAGGACGGTCAGCCAGTGGAAAAAGAAATTGTCTATATTGAATTGAAAGCCAAGCACAACGATGTGAGAGTGCATGTGGTGGAAAGTGGCGAGACGCTCAGGTACATTGCCCAGCGTTATGCGGTGCAGTTGAGTTACATCTTCAAATACAACGGGATGAATGATCAATCCATCATCCAACCCGGCAATCAAATATGGTTGAAACATTAAAATCAAATGATATGAAACGAATATTTTGTCTTATAATGGTTTTTGCGGCGGTTCTTATGGTGTGGGGACAACCCGTGCCCGAAAAAGTTATCCGCGACTATGTCGATACGCATAAAGGACTGGCTGTTCAGGAGATGGAGGCATATAAGATTCCGGCCAGTATCACCTTGGCACAAGCCATCTATGCTTCCAAAGCGGGCACGAATCGAGTGGCAAAGGAGGCCAACAACCATTTCGGGATCACTTGCCATGCCAACGAGTGGGTGGGCGACACCTATTATGAAACGGAGGACCGCAGTCCCGACCATTGTTATCGGAAATATGCGGATGTGGAAAATTCCTACCGCGACCATTCGCTGTTTTTGGCAAAACGCCCCCGTTACGCCTCGCTGTTTGAACTGCCGATCACGGATTACCGGGCTTGGGCGCGAGGCTTGAAAGAGGCAGGTTATGCGGGTAATCCGCGCTACGCCGACACGTTGATTGCCATTATTCAGAAATACGATTTGGCAAAGTTTGATGCCCTTGCGAAACCGGTCTCGGAAAAACCTGTTGGGGTAAAAGAACAGACTCAAAACCAATCTGTTGATAACCAATCGTTGTATAAGAAAGAACATGAAAATGCGGTTAAAGAGGAACCGCGTGCCCAACAAGAGGAGTCTAAAAAGCAGGTGGAACCTGTTGATTTTCCAAAAACCACTCCGAGAACAGTGGACGATGTGCATGTGTTTGTGCTTGAATCTGGCAAAGTGCCTTTCAAGCAAGCGTATTATCCTTATACGAAACGAGCTGTGTATGAAAATAATAAGACGAAATTCATCTTGGCGAAAGCCGGTGACACATACGCATCCTTGGCTGCTTCGTTGCAGATGACGGAGAAGAATCTGCGGATGTACAACGATGTGTACGACAATTCCGAACCTGTGGAGGGCGAAGTGGTATATGTGGAGATGAAAAGCACGAAATCGCCAGTGGGTTATCATATTTTAAGTGAGAAAGATACCTATCATTATGTGTCACAGTTGTATGGCGTTCAGCTCAAGATTCTGATCAAGCGTAACAGTGGGTCTTTGAAGAATTACAAAGTGGGCGACCGTATTTGTGTGGGATGTAAATAATTGTAAAATAAAATTTTAAGCTAAGCGAATGCCAAAGTCCTTATATCACTTCAATCCAAAGACACTCTCCTTTGAGAAAGTCAAGGTCAGCTTCAAGCAGATGGCCAAGCGACTGCTTTGGGTGTTTGCGAGTGGTATCGCGTTTGCGTTGGTTTTTGTGTGGATAGCGTTTTATTTTGTTGATTCCCCGAAAGTTAAAATTCTGGAAAGAGAGAATAATGAACTGAAAACGGAAGTGGAATATCTGTCCTCCCGCATTGATAAAATGTCGGATGTCTTGTACGATATTGAAGACCGTGATGATAATGTCTATCGTACGATTTTCGAGGCGGATCCGGTGCCGACTTCAGTGCGTTACCCTTTGTTGGTGGAAGACACGCGTTTGGACAGCATGTCGCGCTCGGAGGCGTACAACATGTTGCGTGATGCAAACAAGAAAGCAGACCAGCTGACGGTGCGCTTGGCGGCGCAGTCGAAGTCGTTAGACACCTTGGAGCGCCTTGCCACCCGGAAGTCGGAGATGCTGACTTGCATTCCGGCCATCCGTCCGCTGAAGAACATGCATGAGATCTCGTCCGGTTTCGGTCGCCGCTACCATCCGGTATTGAAAACCCTGCGAGCGCACACGGGTGTGGATATCACTGCCCCAAAGGGCACCCCAGTGTATGCCACCGCCGACGGCACGGTTTCAGGAGAGAATCCTGGCAGCGGCTATGGCATTGTGGTGGTTCTCAATCACGGTTATTCCTATCAGACTTTGTATGCCCACCTCTCCAAAAAGGCCGTGCGACCGGGTCAGAAAGTGAAACGGGGCCAGGTTATCGGTTATGTGGGCTCCACAGGCATGGCATCCGGCTCTCATTTGCATTATGAGGTCATTAAGAACGGTCAGAAGGTGAATCCGGTCTATTATTTCAATTCGGATATCACCCCTGAAGAATATAATTCCATCTTGGAATCCTCCAAGAAGGTAAATCAAGCACTGAGTTAGTAGTTAATAGTTAATAGTTTAGAGTTGATAGTTGAGAGTAGAGATTATAGATAATATTCTATTGTTCATATTGATTGTGGCTGTGGCCCTTACAGGCTGCAAGCCCAAGTATGACCATGAGGGCAAGAAAATCTTCCATTACAACCAGTCTGAAGGCATTCAAACCCTTGACCCGGCATTTGCGTCTGGGCAGACGGTGATGTGGCCCTGCAACCAGCTTTACAACGGGCTGGTGGACATGGATGATTCGTTGAACATCGTGCCATCCATCGCCAAACGCTGGACAATTTCGGAGGATGGATTGACCTACACCTTCTATCTCCGCGATGATGTGACCTTTCACAATACGGAATGTTATCCGTTCAAGACGCCAAGAAAGGTTGTGGCCCAGGATTTTGTGTATAGTTTCTCCCGCATTCTGGATCCTGATGTGGCCTCGCCGGGCGCTTGGATTTTCCAAAAAGTGAAACGGGATAAAGAAGGGAAACCTGCTTTTAAGGCATTGAATGACACTATTTTCCAGATTCAGTTAGCAGAAGCCTTTCCGCCATTTCTCGGCATTCTGGCTATGAAATACTGTTCCGTTGTCCCGAAAGAGGTGGTGGAACATTACGGCAAGGATTTCCGCAAAAATCCTGTGGGAACGGGTCCGTTTCAATTCCAACTCTGGCAAGAGGGCGTGAAGCTGGTGCTACGCAAAAATCCTGACTATTTTGAGCGTGACGAACAAGGCAACCGCCTGCCCTACATTGACGCGGTGGCTATTTCCTTTATTGTCGATAAACAGTCTGTGTTTATGGAATTCATGAAGGGCTCGCTGGACTTCATGTCGGGTGTGGAGGCGTGTTACAAAGACGCGTTGCTCACCAAAGACGGTCGGCTGAATCCCGAATACAAGGACAAAATCAAGATGCTGACAGGTCCGTATCTCAACACGGAATATCTGGGTTTTATGTTGAAACCCGGCGATAAGAAGAATCCGTTGTTGGACAAGCGGGTGCGGCAGGCCATCAATTACGGGTTCGACCGTGAGAAGATGATGAAATACTTGCGCAACAATGTGGGCTATCCCGGCACGGGCGGTTTTGTGCCCCGTGGCATGCCCTCGCATGATCCCGCGCGCACGGGCGGCTACGAATATAACCCCAAGAAGGCGGCTCAATTGCTGGCGGAGGCTGGCTATCCCGGCGGCAAGGGACTTCCACCTATCTCGGTGGCCGTGTCCGCCTCCTACGCCGATTTGGTGCAATACATGCAGCATGAGTTGTCGCAACTCGGCATCGACTTGCGGCTGGATGTGATGCAGGGTGCCCAGCAGCGCGAGATGATGCGCAGTTACCAGTTGCCCTTCTTCCGTGGTTCTTGGATCTGCGATTACCCCGATGCGGAGAACTATATGGCGCTGTTCTATTCCAAGAACCTGCAGCCCGTTGGGTCCAACTATACGCATTATGTGAACCCCGCTTTTGACAAACTGTATGAGGCCTCCCAGCGTTGCACCGACGAGGACAAACGCAACGACTACTACACGCGCATGGATGCCATGCTTATGGCTGACGCGCCTGTGGTGGTGCTCTATTATGACAAAGTCATCCGCTTCACCCAAGCCAACATCTCCGGCCTCGGCACTAACCCCGTGAACATGCTGGATTTGAGGAGGGTGAAAATAGATTAATAGCCAACAATTAAAAATAAAAATTATGCTCGAATATTTCAACGAAGTGCCCTATTCCGTCACGGTTTGCGACAAAGACGGTAAGATTTTGGAAATGAATGAAATGGCGGTGAATGTGCTGAGCCACGGCAAGCAGATTATCGGCCAAAACCTCCTCGACTGCCATCCGGAGCCCGCCCGCACCAAACTGGCGGAGATGCTGAAGAATCATAACGTGAATGCCTACACCATCGAGAAGAACGGCAAGAAGAAACTTGTCTACCAGTCGCCTTGGTTTAAAGACGGCGAGTTTGCTGGTTACATCGAGCTTTCCATGGAGATCCCGATGGAGATGCCGCATTTTGTAAGAAAACCGAAGCAATAGAGAGTTTTTATTCTTTTTTTGTAGTTTTTTATAAGTTTGTTGCGTTTTTAGTTATAATAATTACAAAAATATAGCTATATGAAAAACATTTTTACAACAGTGGCACTATGTCTGGTATGTGCCTTCAGCGTTTTCGCCCAAAATTATTCTACTGTCCAAATCACGCCTGTCAACGGAGTGCTGGTGGTGAACGGAATTAACCAAATCTCCATTCCGAATTACGACCCAAGTGAAGTCCAGCTCGAGCCGATGGCTGGTTTCGTGGCGGTTCCTAACAATGATCAGATGTACACGGTGGCGGAATTTGCCACCTTGGATGCCGTGTGGAACGCATGTAATTCTTCTGCCATCTGGGCGGACAATATGGTCACCTTGGACACCTATTCCGGACAAGGTATGAATGTCGGTTATGCCGCATTGAAATTTTCAGGCACCCCTAATGCATACGGTTACGCCAAGTTCGACAAAACTGTAGCGGGTGGTTGGGTAGAGTTCGGTTATTTTACAGATGGCACAGGAGTGGCCGAATGGACAAACACCGTTTCCGTTTATCCGAATCCGGTGGTGGAAACCATTAACATCAGCAATGCTGAAGGCGCCCGTGTTGCCGTTTACAACGCCACAGGCCAGCAGGTGAAAAGTGTTGACAACGCCGCGGCCAATACCGTAATAAGCGTCTCTGATTTGTCGTCGGGTGTCTATTTTGTGAAGATTACCAGCGGAAATAAAGAAAATACGATAAAGTTCGTTAAAGAATAAGATCATACCACATTCTAATGTGATCCGGCAGACCTAAGGTCTGCCGTTTTTTGTGTTTTTTATTTTGCTATCTTTGCACTTGTTTTTTTAACACTATTATGAATCAGTTTGCAGAATGACATAGAGATAAACTATAATAATAATTGAGCTTAATGCTCTTATTCTCTGAACGATAAAATCTGGTAAATTTTTCATGACGAGAGAATAAGCAAGCGGAAGTTCATGCCAATAGGCGTGGATTGTTTCGTGCTTATCATCGTCAACGGTTTACCAGAGCCTTTCGTTTCTGACAAGCACACAACGAAAACAGTTCACGTCTTTTTTATGGAAACAGGTCAAGACATACATATCGGGCGCATAATACACCAAAAGTTAAGGGAACAGGGCCGCACAGCCGCCTGGCTGGCGAAGCAGATTCCGTGCACCCGCAATAATGTATTCAAGATTATGCGGAAATCGCATATTAGTACCGATTTGTTGTTGCGTATTTCCAAGATTTTGGACTATAATTTTTTTGATTGCTTTGATTATAGGAAGTAAGGCATCCCTTTACCAAATCCCAAAATGGATAGCAAATAGCATCCTTATTGGATAGCATTGTAAATAATTGTGAGACAGAATAATCTGTATGTTTGCGATGCTAAAAATAATGGATTATGAAAAAGATATTATTCATTCTTGCCGCTCTCATTTTTTCCTCATTTTCTTTGTCTGCACAATGGACTTGCGAAACATTGGATCCGGAATTTGACGATGCAATGAAAATAGCATATATACATGATAAAAATGGAAATGGATTGACGATTGGAGAGTATTGTTCAATTTGGCAATACAATAATTGGGTGTCACAACAATTGTCGATTGCGGACTTTTTATTTAATTTGTTGGAGTATGATTATACAGGTCAGTATGTTTGGATTAACACAGTGTCTGATATGAAAGATGCATTAAAAGCAGGTGACTTCCCTGATTCGTGGGTGGATTTTACAAGTGAGGCGGGTAATATTCCTGTTGTTTTGGCGGTAGAAGGAAAGTATTATTGTGGTGAAGACGATTATTGTTCTGTTTATAGTTTTGAAATTTCTTTTAAGATAGGAGAATCTTATAAAAAGTATAGGAATTATAGCATGAGCGAGAGGATGATTCCACTGGATGAAGACGAGATAGTTGTATCATATGAATATGATAGAAAAGACCGAGTCGGTAACTACTATATTGAGTGGCCGTCAAAGGAATTTTGGAAAGATTTTAGAGCTGCGAGTTCTGTAAAATTTCGTATTAAGCAAAGTGCAAAAAGTGAGTATCAATATTATGAGTTTAATATGAGCGGGTCCACAAAAGCCTTTAATTATGTTACGACTAATCATAAAGTTGTTTGGTTAGAGGATTGGATTGAGGAGTTCTTTAAGGAGCAAAAGGAACAAAAGGAACAAAAGGAGGCAGAACGGCAAAGAGAAATAGAGATGGAAGAAGCAGAATTGCAAAAGGAATTAGCGAGTGTCACACCTCCTCACAAGTTGAAATTCGAATGTACGGAAAGAAGTTTACATTTGATATATCCAGATTTTTATTTATACCCTCTATCGGATAGTGTGTCATGTGGCACTCGCGAGGATTTAGAATACTATGAAGAATATGATACAATTTTGAATGTTATGGGGTTGTGCCCTTGCCTTAATGGGGCAATAGGAGCCTTGGAGAACATAGGAGAAGATGACAAGTACTATGGTAACTATGACTTAAACAAATATTCCAAAAGTGTTGGATGGAATTTGGATGGAATACATGTGTGGAGTAGAGAGAAATGGGAAAGTGATAAACTGGAGAGAGAAGTTGTAGTTCCTTTTAACGATATTTCTCAATATGATTGGGGAGAAAGGTATTGTGCATTTTTGGAAGAGACCTTAGCTGGTCATTTCATTGCCAGTGGGAGCTTTGAAATAGATACTATAACAAAATACCAAATATCATGGACACAGAATCCGCTTAAATTAATCATTTCAGAAAAGAATAGGGCGAAAGAATACACTGTCGTTGATTGGAGCGCGGAAAAAGAATGGGAGAGTGGAGAATATCGATATTATAGATGGTCTTATAATATCTTGTCGGATGATGACAAACAATATGTTGTGAGATTTAAGCGAGAAGTTGACGAGCAAAGAGCGTTGGAGGCGGGATGGACATTATGGGAAACCAATATTGGACAAGAATTACTATTTGATCATTGGCAAATTCCATCAAATATTTTTTTCAGGCACACTAGAATTCAAGACGAAAAAGATTATTTGGAAATCATAAAATGACAATTATTTACCCTTTAAATTTTAAAATTATGGAGAATTTCTGCGACAAATTGTTTACAGCTTTTGAAAAGCAAATTACGGATACTGTTTTCTGTTTTATCCAGAATGATAAAGAATTAATGAAAGATTATTTGGATTTGGTGGTTGCGCAAGGAAACCTTGGATATGTAAATAGTCATATTGCACAAGAAATAGCCCGAAGATATGATCTGCACAATACGAATATCGAAAGTGTTCCTACCAGCAATCTTATTCAAACCTATTCTGAATTGGAGAAATAATACATTGTTAACGTTTTAACGTTGGTGTACTTTTCCCCGCACACCTCCGGCGTGCGAAATTTTGTTCATGCCTCGCGCAATCCTACGCACCCCGACAGGCCGCTGGCCTGTGGCCTGCAGGGGTGTGTGGTAGCTATACCCTACAATTTGTCACTCATCAGGAATTGAAACAAGCCTGTGTAGTAGAAACCCTTTTCATCGCGATAGGGCATGATGTCGTCTTTGACAATGACAATTTTTTGGAATGAGTCATCTATCCGTTTCAGTGAGTTAAGTTCCTGCTCACGCTTTTCATCGCTTGATATCTCATAAGCCGATTGTATGTAGTATTTCTCATTGCCATTGGTCGCTATGAAATCAACCTCATACTGCTTGTACTCCGATTTCCCGTCTTTCATTACCCTGACTTCGATTACTCCAACATCAACGGCGTAGCCGCGATACAGGAGTTCGTTAAAAATGACGTTCTCCATCAGATGAGTCTGTTCCAACTGCCTATAGTTCAAGCGAGCGTTTCTCAATCCAACATCCACCGAATAGTATTTTTTGACGTTTTCATAATATTTGTTGCCCTTGATGTTGTATCGTCTGGCTTCATTGAATAGGAATGCCTCCCCAAGATATCCGATATACTTGGCAACGGTGTCATCGCTTATCCTGATTTTCCTCACGCTCGCAAGTGTATTGGTGATTCGAGTGGTATTTGTCAGCGAGCCGACCGATGAGCACAAAGCGTCGGCAATCGCCTCCAATGCTTCACGATTTTCAACATGATTCCGTTCCACCACATCGTCAAGATAGGTCTTCTTCCAGAGTCTTTGCAAATAGGTGTTCTTCTGCTCAAATGTCGGCATCTTTCTGAGTGCCGGAAGCCCGCCGTAGGTGTAGTACTCTTTCCACAATTCACCGATGGGTTCCTGCCGATCCTGACAAAACTCCTTGAAAGAGAAGGGCATAATGTTTACCTCATCGCTTCTTCCACGAAAAATTGTAATGATGTCGTTGGAAAGGAACTTGGAATTGCTGCCTGTGATATACACATCCACATTAGGGCGGCTATTCAATCCATTGACAATCTTCTCAAAACCTTCAACCTCCTGAATTTCATCCAGAAAGATATAATACGGTTCAGTCTTTGAATCGATTCGCGAATACAAATACTCTTTCAACTTCTCTCTGTCAAGTAGTTCCTGCGGAGTTTCCTCGTCTTCAATGTCGAAAGAAATGATGATGATATGGTCTTCCGGTACCCCTTGCTCCAAAAGGTAATCTTTAAAAATTGGGTTTAGCAGGAAAGATTTGCCAGCCCTGCGCGGCCCGGTTACGGCTTTCACTAAACCGTTTTCTCTTCTGACAATCAGGCGATTAAGGTAAGTGTCCCTTTTGACGTATGCAGCCATAATAATGACAATTCGAAATCCACTGCAAAATTACAATAATTTTCGAATGAGCGTTGTGCGTCGGTGATTATATACCACATTTTTTTATTCTTTCAGCAACTCGTCGATTTCCTCGCTAAGCTCGTCGTAACGATTCGTCACCTCCAGGGTTCTTTTGCGACCAAAGGAGCCATTAAAGAAGCTG
>DGGS01000109.1 GCA_002392325.1 Bacteroidales bacterium UBA3868 | reverse complement strand
TGATTTATCCTTACAACTACGACAGCACGAAAGTGTATCCCGCTCTGCTTTATTGCGAAGGCGGTCCTCAATCGGAGGTGGGACAGTTCTGGAGCACGCGCTGGAATTTCATGGTGATGAGCGGTGGCGAATACTTCATCATCGCACCCAACCGCCGCGGCACTATCGGCTTCGGCACTGAATGGACCGAGGAAATTAGCGGTGACTACGGCGGCCTCTGCATGCAGGACTACATGACCGCTGCCGATCACTTCGCTGACAGCGTGAAACAGATAGACAAAGAGCGTCTTGGCGCTTGCGGTGCCAGTTTCGGAGGCTATAGCGTCTATTGGCTCGCTGGTCACAACCATGATGTGCCTGGCTACAAGGACGGCCGTCGCTTCAAAGTGCTGCTCGCCCACAACGGCATGTTCAATTTCGATCAGCAATATCTTGAAACCGAGGAACTCTGGTTCGACAACTGGGACCTTGGTGGACCGTATTGGGATTGGGACAACCCGCAGGTGAAGAAGAGTTATGCTTGCTCACCGCATCTGTATGTTGATAAATGGAACACCCCTATCTGTGTTATTCACAGCGAGTTCGACTTCCGTATTGTGGCTTCCCAGGGCATGGCCGCCTATAACGCCGCCAAGATGCGCGGATTGGATGCCCGCTACCTCTACTTCCCGGATGAGACACACTGGGTGCTCAAACCGCAAAACAGTCTGCTCTGGCACCGCAACTTCTTGGATTGGTTTGATATCCACCTGAAATAGCGGAGTTTAGGTAAAAAAATTAGATTGATAATACTGTTTTATGAATTAGGCCGGAGGGAGTTTTCTTTCTCCGGCTCTGCATGTACAGCCACATGGGTTTCCTCACCGTAGCGCCGCCGCAGTAACTGTTCCACTTCGGAAGCCTTGTCGTGAGCTTCGTTAAGCGTGATGCCGCCGTCCATTCGGATGTGGAGTTCAATGGCGTAGTGGTTGCCGATGCGGCGTGTCTTCAGATTGTGCGGGTCAGAGACGCCAGGCACATTCGCGACCAGTTCCAGAATTTCATTCTCCACACTATCGGGCAGCGACTGTTCCATCAGGTCGCCAAAACCATTCTTGAGCAAATCGAAAGCCACTTTGATGATGAAAGCGCCTACCACCACGGAGGCAATGGGGTCGAGGATGGTCCAACGAGATCCCATGAATACCGCACCGCCAATGCCCACCGCTGTGCCGATGGAAGACAGTGCGTCGCTGCGATGATGCCAGGCGTTGGCCTCCACGGCCTTCGAGTTCAGTTTCCGGGCTTTGATGATGGAGTAGCGATAAACTGCCTCTTTCATCACGATGGACAGGATAGCGGCCCAAAAGGCGATCATTTCCGGTGCTTCAAGCGCCTCCCCATTCGCCCATGCGGCGATTTTCAGCGCGCCCTTGACCACAATTCCGATGGCAACAGCCATAAGAGCAACCCCGATGAGGGTGAGCGCCAATGTCTCAAACTTTCCGTGGCCATAATCGTGTGTCTGGTCTTTCGGTTTGTTGCTGATTTTGACAAAAACCAGCACGATGATGTCTGTCACAAAATCGGAAAGCGAATGCACGGCATCGGCAATCATGGCCGAACTGCGTCCTAGGATGCCGGCTAAAAACTTGAGTAGCAGTAGAATGATGTTTACTACGCTGCCCACGAGTGTCACCTTATAGATTTCTTTTTCCCGTTTCATTTCAACCAAACTCCACTTGTTAAAATAAGATCTGTTCCACTATCATTCTCTAGCATTGTACTTATCGTCCCACTATCACTTTCGTTACGGCACCATTGTCTTCCTTGACAAAATAAACGCCATCGGGAAGATGCTGCAAATCCAGCTGTGATGTGCCCGGCTGGAGCTCGTGTTGAGCTACCACATGTCCCTGGGCATCCATCACTGTGACCGTCGTGTATTGGTCCGCCTCGATGAAAAGAGGTCCGCTGGTTGGATTGGGCCACAATTTAAACCGCTTCATTTCAAGGTCGTTGAACCCTGTATAACTATCATTTCCTTTGAAGAAATTGTAAATAAACGTTTTGTATCCTATGTCATATTCTCGGTCGCTGTTATACCAACTGTGCGTGCCGCCTAATACTTTTAAGTGCTGAAGCTCTGTGCCGCAGTTATAGGTGTATCTGACGAAACGAAGACCGTCGTTTTGCAGGTCCGGTAGTGTGTCGATGTCGGGTTCGCCATAGCATCCGTTGGCGGTTTGCCAGTATTGGAGAATATCCTCCACGCCGAGTCCGAGTGTCATGTAGAAGGTGGAGGAACTGCCATCGTACCCCACGACATTGTCGTTTGTGCCATGAATATGGAGCATCCGAACTGGGACAGATGGTGTTTGTGCGGCCATGGCGTTGGTGATCAGTCCGCTCACAGGCGCGCAGGCGGTGATGCGGTCGCCGTGCTCAATGGCCATCCGGTGTGTCATGAATCCGCCCATGGAGAAACCCGTGAAGAAGACACTGTCGGGGTCCAACTGATACTGCACGGTTAGTGAGTCGAGT
Organism: Bacteroidales bacterium UBA3868; assembly: GCA_002392325.1. Classification (GTDB taxonomy): domain Bacteria; phylum Bacteroidota; class Bacteroidia; order Bacteroidales; family WCHB1-69; genus F23-D06. The sequence goes on along the minus strand of DGGS01000109.1, from coordinate 1,987 downwards.
AACGCCATCAGGAACCCGGAGTCGTCGATGCTGCTACTCATCAGTGCGGCGTTCCACATGGCGCCAACACCTTGGTTGATGGCTTGTGGGGAAACGATGGCCCAGCCATAATCGTTGGCTAATTGGCTGAAATTGAACTCTTGGTCACAGCGCGTGATGTTGTCTCCCAGTCCGTGCAGGAAGAATATCACCGGAACGCTTCCTTCATGCTCCGCAGGCATGCGTATGATAAACTCGCGATCACGGTTTTGCCATGTGAAGTGCTGGATTTGTGCGGATATGCTGAGTGTGCAAATAACCGTCAATATGATGCTGAGTGTCAATACTTTTTTCATAATGGTTTTTTATTGCAAAAATACATAAAAGATAGAAATTTCGTAAATTTGCAACCGTTTTTTTATAAACCCATCTGCAATGAAGAAAATATCCTTTTTGATTCTGCTTCTGTTTATATGTTATGGCATGAATGCCATCGCTCAAAACAACTCTATGGCGCCCGCCATGCCTTCGGACGCGCTGACATTGAGAAGCCCTGACGGGCAACTGTCGTTGAAATTCGCTGTGGTGGACGGCTGTCCCCAATATTCACTCGATCGTGCCGGGAAACCGGTGGTGCTGCCATCCCGCATGGGCTTCACATTGGAATGGCGCGACGATTTGGCGCATGCTTTCGTGCTCAAAGACAAGACCTACAGTTCCTTTGATGAGACTTGGGAGCCCGTTTGGGGTGAGGAGTCCCAAATCCGAAACCACTACAACGAGATGCTCGTGACGATTGAGCAACCCGTCGGTTCCGTGGAAAGTATGGACCATTCCACGGAAAAGAAACCCACCGTGATGCAAATCCGTTTCCGCCTCTATGATGACGGATTAGGTTTCCGTTACGAATTCCCGATGGAAAACGCGTTGGTCTGCTTCTGGTTTAAGGAGGAACTGACGGAGTTTGCTATGGCTGGCGATCACACTGCCTGGTGGATTCCAGGTGATTACGATACGCAGGAATACAACTATACGGAGTCAAAATTGTCGGAAATCCGGAATTTGTGGGAAGCGGGACATAAAGATGGTGGATGGCCATGGACTGCCTTTTCGAAAACAGGTGTGCAGACGGCTTTGCAGATGAAGACGGACGACGGGCTGTACATCAACATCCATGAGGCTGCCACGCTCGACTATCCGACCATGCACCTGGATTTCAATGACACGACCTTTGTTTTCCGTGCGTGGCTCTGCCCTGATGCCACGGGCTATAAGGGCCGTATGCAGGCGCCCTGTCACACGCCTTGGCGCACGGTGATGGTTTGCGAGAAGGCCACCGATGTACTCGCTTCGCGTCTTATCCTCAATCTCAATGAGCCATGCGTTTTGGAAGATGTTTCCTGGATTCACCCTGTGAAATACATGGGTGTTTGGTGGGAGATGATCTCCGGCAAGAGCACATGGAGTTACACCAACGATTTCCCTTCAGTGAAATTGGGGCAGACCGATTACGAACACGCCAAACCCAACGGCACGCATGGTGCGAACAACGCCAATGTGCGCCGTTATATAGACTTTGCCGCCTCTCACGGCTTCGACGGACTGCTCATCGAAGGGTGGAACATCGGTTGGGAGGATTGGTACGGCAAGCAGAAGGAGTTTGTCTTCGATTTTCTAACGCCCTATCCTGATTTTGATCTGCCTGCTCTGAATAAATACGCCCACGAGAAAGGCATCCGGTTGATTATGCACCATGAGAGTTCCGCTTCCACCGTGAATTACGAGCGCTGGATGGAGAAGGCATACACGCTGATGAACCAGTATGGTTATGATGCCGTGAAGGGCGGTTATGTGGGTACAATAATTCCGTTTGGCGAGGGGCACTACAGCCAGCCCATCAACAACCACTATCATTATGCCATTGTGGAGGCGGCCAAACACCATATTATGGTCAATTCACATGAGGCGGTGCGTCCTACGGGTTTGTGCCGCACATGGCCCAACATGA
>DGGS01000232.1 GCA_002392325.1 Bacteroidales bacterium UBA3868 | reverse complement strand
TTGTCCTTGGGCGAACGGCCGGTGAAGATGCCGGTGTCCACAGACAAGGCGCCGGATTTGGTCTTGTAGGCCTTCTCATAACCCGTCAGCGCGGGGTTGGTTTCGTGCTCGTACAACTCATCGTATGACAGGTTGTGGTAAATTTCAACAGGATCAAGGACGCCGAGGTCTTTCAATTGCTCTTTGAGATCTTTCATGATGTATTTTTTAATGATTTTAATATTGATGATCGTATGGGTGATTAATCTATGTTATTGTAATGGTGGAAATTACGATACCGCTTCACCTTGGCAGAATATGTTTGCAAAGATAACAATTTCTCTGCTTGTATTACACTTGAAATAATATAATAAAGAAAACTATTGTTCTACAAACACCAGGTAATACCAGTCGGCGGGATTGCCAATACCGACGCTGGGCGTGTACAAGTAAACCGCCACTTTCTTATGGGTGTTGCCATAATAGTGTTGGAATTCTTTCTGCTTGGACACGGTCTGCCAGATGTGTTGTAGATCTGTTTCTTCGGAAGTGGTGATATAGTTGCCGGAATTGTTGATGAATGACACTTTGTTTTGTCCGGGATAGGGGAGTCCGTTGTTCAGCGTTAATCCGTTTTTGAAATGGTCTGGGAAATCCAGATGGCCGCATCCCGACCAAATGATGGATCCTGACAGCAGCAGGTTGTTGGTGTTTTGGTAAAATAGTTTGATGCTTCCGAAGTCGCCCGGTGATTGGTATTGGGATAAGAAAGGAATCTCATTGCCCGAAGGATCCGGATTTTGCACATTTAAGGCATAAAATCCTTTGGGACGAAAGGTGAGATAATCCACTTTGGAAATCAGGATGTTTTTATGTAAATCTTCATTTTGCAAATTGCCTTGTGTGCCGTCTCCCGAAGGTGACCCCGCCTGGGAATTGTAGATGCGCAATTCCACCCAGTTCGTGTAACCGGTCGTCAGGAATATTTCGTATTCATTGGCATAGATATCATTGCCCGTAAATGAAATATTGACATTCGAGGAGGAATCTATCGTTTCCAAGGCGGAAAGCAGTTCTTCTGGAGTGTTGAAAACCTGGTTGTTTTCATCTACTTTCAATGAATAGTGTGAACGCACCAGTTTGGTGAAGGCTGTGGATGCCCGAAATTCCAGCATCCATTGCTTGAAAACCGGCAACATGACGGACAAACCTTCGTCTTTCACATAAAGTTCACCTTGTTTGACGCAGCCCTGACTGGGCGACCAAAGAGAAAGAGTTTTGGTCACATTATTCTCCGTCTTGACATAGCGTTCCCCGTTAGAAATGAAACCATTGTCGTTTAGAATGGTTTCGGCGGAAGCCCGCGTCAGTCCGATGCACGCTTTCACCATGGTGAAATCATTGGTGACGGGATCATTCACTTCAGGCGTGTAGTCGATGGGTTGCGGTTGGGGAATCGGCTCAATAGGGTCTATTATACAGGAAGTGAAAAAGATGGCAAGGAGGACTATTGCTGGTGCCAGAATGCGGTGAAGACAGATATCTTTTTTCATGATATTATGATTTTTAAATGGAAACTCTCATGCCAATAAGCATCTTTGCAAAGATACAATATTTATTGATACTATGGCAAATTTTTATCACTCTCGGGGAAAGTATGCGTTTTCAGGGATTTATTTACTATTTTTGCACCCCAAGGAAGTACCCGATTTAAGCCATTCATTACCCGCATAATTTCGGAAGATTGGTTTAGTTTATACTAAAAAATATCGTATTCTTATGAACGAAACACTAAATACCCTGTTTAACCATGTGAGCGTGCGCGAGTACACGGACCGCAAGGTGGATGACGAAACCCTTAACCTGATTCTGAAAGCTGCCTGCAGCGGCTCCACCATGGGCAATATGCAGCTGTTCAGCATCATTGTCACGCGCGATGAGGCGATAAAACAGAAACTCGCCCCGTTCCACTTCAACCAGCCCATGGCGACAAAAGCGCCCGTTATTCTCACTTTCTGCGCCGATTTTCGACGCTTTAACCGCTACTGCGAGTTCCGCGATGCCGAAACAGAGGCGTACAGCAACCTCCAATCCTACCATTGGGCCGTTATAGACGCGCTTATCGCCGCCCAAAACGCCTGCGTGGCCGCCGAATCGCTCGGACTCGGCTTCTGCTGGCTCGGCACCATCACCTACAATGTCGATAAGTTCATCGAGGCGCTCCAACTGCCCGAACATGTAATCCCCGTGGCGTGCATCCCGATGGGCTACCCGGTTGCGAAACCTGCCCTGACACAAAAACTTCCCCTTGAGGCCATGGTCCACTATGAGACCTATCAGGATTACGACAAGGCGCGCATTGATGCTTTGTATGCGGAAAAGGAGAATTCAGCTGAAACCAAAGGGATTCTCGCCGAGAACCCCGACTGCGAGAACCTCGCCCAAGTGTTCACCAAACACCGCTACACCAAAGCCGATAACGAACACTTCGCACAAGTCCTGCTCGACGCCCTGAAAAAACAAGGATTCCTACAATAAAAAGTCTCACCTCTCACCTCTCACGTCTCACTTCTCACCTTTTACGTCTCACATCTCACCCCCCAACCCCCAAAAAACATGACCCCCCGCCACCCCCTTATCCTCATCCTCCTTATCCCGCTGCTGTTCTTCACGAGCTGCAAAACGGACAAGATGCCCGCAACCCAAGTGCAAAGTCTGGATAGCAAATCGGGCTGCATAAGCAACGACTGGCAGTTCCAGTATCAAGGGCAGTGGTATCCCGCCACAGTACCGGGTAATATCCATACCGACTTGATGGCCAACAATTTGATCCCAGATCCCTTTTTCGGCACCAACGAGGATTCCGTGCAATGGGTGGCCGACAGTGTGTGGACTTACCGCCTTCTTTTCGATGCCGACTGCGCCGGCAATGGCCTCCAATATGAGAACCGTTGGCTTGTGTTTGACGGACTGGATACATACGCGGAAGTGTGGCTTAATGGCAAGTTGCTGGAGTCTTTTGACAAAGAAGACTATAAAACATTGTTGAACAATATGTTCCGCCAATGGCGCTTCAATGTCAAGGATGTCTTGAAAGAGAAGGGCAATGAATTGATTGTCAGATTTTATCCTTCGTCGCCTCGTGATTCTGCCGCTGCTGCCCAACTGCCCTACAAGCTTCCCGACAACCGCGTGTTTACCCGTAAGGCACAGTATATGTCGGGTTGGGATTGGGGTCCGAAACTCATCACTTGCGGCATTTGGAAAAATGTGCGTTTAGAGAGTTTCAGTGACTTGAAATTGGAAGATGTGTATGTGCTGGATACTAAGACAACTTCTGATACTACTGAAAGTTGGGAGACTTCGGTGCAGCTGTTGGTCAAGTCGCTGCAAGACAGAAAAAGATGCAAGGTTCTGATAGAGGTGTTTGATGAAAACGGGCGGTGCGCCAAGATCGAGAAGCGCATCAAACTGGATTATGATGACCATGTTGTTGAGATTCCTGTTACGATTGCCCACCCCAAACTCTGGTGGCCTAACGGCATGGGCAAGCAGCATTTGTACACATTCGTAGTGACGGTTAGTGACAGGAAGCAGGAAACCCAATACGCGCTCCGCCACGGATTGCGCACCGTGGAACTGATTCGCGAGAAAGACTCGATAGGCGAGTCCTTTGCCTTCAAGGTTAACGGCAAGCCCTGTTTCATGCGCGGCGCTGACTGGATTCCGGCGTCCTCCTATCCGGGCACGCTCAACACGCCGGAGGGCGGCGATGTGTATTATCGGCTTCTGCACGATGCCGCGGAAGTGAACATGAACATGATTCGTGTATGGGGCGGCGGCATCTATGAAAATGACGCATTCTATAATTATTGTGATGAATTGGGCTTGATGGTTTGGCAGGATTTCATGTTCGCCTGCAATCCCTATCCCGGGGATAAAGCGTTTCTGCGCAATGTGGATTCTGAGGCCATGTACCAGATCAAGCGCTTGCGCAACCACCCCTGTATCGCACTTTGGTGCGGAAACAACGAGGTGCACAACGGTCTGGAGGACTGGGGCTGGCAAACCGCATTGGGCTGGAGTGACGCGCAGTACAAGCAGTTGCTCACTGATTTCAGTAAGCTGTTTGAACAAATGTTGGCCAACAAAGTGAAAGAAAACCATAAGGGTGTCCCGTATATTTCGACTTCGCCAACCTATGGTTGGGGACATCCCGAGTGCTGCACGCACGGGTGCTCCCATTACTGGGGCGTATGGTGGGGCGAGCAACCGTTTGATGTTTGGAAAGAGAAAACGGGCCGCTTTATGTCAGAGTATGGGTTCCAATCCTATCCGGAAATGGCAACTATAGAGACATTTACCACCGAAGCGGACCGCAAGATCGGTTCTCCGGCGCTCAACAACCACCAGAAGCACGGGCGTGGCGTGGAGATTATCCGCAAGGCCATGCGGGAGGAGTTCGGCTATACTAGGACCGACAATCTGGAAGAGTTCGCCTATATGAGCCAGCTGGTGCAGGCATTGGGCATCCGTCGTGCCATTGACGCGCACCGCATCCAGCACGACCGCTGCGCCGGCACGCTCTGCTGGCAGCTCAACGACTGCTGGCCCGTGGCCTCGTGGAGCAGTATCGACTACACGGGCCGCTGGAAAGCCCTGCACTATCAGTTTAAGGAGGCATACCAGAATGTGGCGCTCTGTGTGGACCAGCAGGATGTGTATGTGGTTAATGACCAAATGGCAGCCGTGAATGGCGAGGTGCGTTGGCAACTCTTTGCGCTTGATGGAACTCCTTTGAATGAGCGCCAGTCCGTTCGCGTGAAATTGCCCGCCGACCAGGCCTTGAAGGTGCTGTCTCTGGATGCCGGGAAACTCCATGTTTCACCGGCTACGACATACGCTCTCGTGCAACTTTCCCTTAATGGAAGTCCTCATGCCGAGAGAGTTGTGTTCTTCACCTCTTTGGGCAAAATGAAATTTGAATCGGGCGAAATCCGTCAGGAACTCAAGAACTTCGGCGATCATTTCGAACTGACTCTCACAAGTCCTACATTCTGTTACGGCGTGCATGTGACGGAAACCACTGGTAAAGAGGTGAAGTGGTCGGACAACTATTTCAGTTTGATTCCCAATGTTCCGAAAACCATTTATGGCTATTATGACGGAAAACTGGAAGATGAGCCCATGGTAGCGGTGCGCTGTTTGCGGTAGATGCGTGATATAGAAGTAGAAAACAAGATTTTTCATGCGCAGGCCTCGGCAATTTTCCCCCTTGCCCCTCCCTGTCCCTCATGTACCCCCTTCACCTCATGCACCTCTCCTGCACCTCACACAATAAATCCCGCATCTCTTCGTTTTAAGTGAAATTAAAAATGTAAGTATGAACGTGAAGATTTTATGGGCTGACGACGAGATTGATTTGCTGAAGCCCCATATCCTGTTTTTGAACTCCAAGGGCTACGATGTGATTCCCGCACTCAGCGGCATGGAAGCGCTGGAAATTCTGAAGAAAGAGTTTGTGAATATCATCTTTTTGGATGAGAATATGCCCGGTTTGAGCGGTCTTGAAACACTCCAACGACTGAAAAAGGAATATCCTCATATTCCGATCGTGATGATTACCAAGAGCGAAGAGGAGCATATCATGGAAGACGCGATTGGCTCCAATATCGCCGATTATTTGATTAAACCCGTGAATCCCAACCAGATACTGTTGTGCTTGAAGAAAAACATTGACAACAAGAAACTGGTGACCGCCAAGGTGACCATCGATTACCAACAGGCGTTCCGGGATTTGTCGATGCGCATTTCCGACCGTCTGTCGGTGAAGGAATGGGAAGACCTCTATCGTGAACTGGTGAACTGGGAGATGCAGATTGAGAAGATTGAAGATGAGGGAGTTGCGGAGATGCTGGCCGCCCAGAAGGAGGAGGCGAATGTGCAATTTGCCAAATTTGTGCAGCGCAATTATATTGATTGGGTGAACGGTCGCGGCACCGACAAACCGATACAGTCGCATACGGTGCTGAAAGAGAAAATGTTCCCGTACCTCAGCGAGCAGAAACCGACTTTCCTGTTCGTCATCGACAACCTGCGTTATGACCAATGGCGGTGCATATATCCGCTGGTGCATGATTATTACTATGTGGATGAGGAGACCATCTGCCACAGCATCTTGCCTACGGCCACGCACTACGCGCGTAATGCGCTCTTCTCAGGTCTGATGCCCTCCATGATCGCCAAGAAATATCCGCAGATGTGGTTGAACGAGAACGACCAGGGCGGCAAAAACCAGTTTGAGGAACAGTTGTTGGGTGAGTATCTGAAACGCTATGGCAAGAATATCAAATATTCGTATGCCAAAGTGCTGAACGCTGATTTCGGAAAAAAGGTGTTCGACAACTTCAACCAATTGATGCACAATTCTTTGAATGTGGTAGTGTTCAACTTTGTGGATATGCTTTCCCATGCCGGCACCGATGTGAATGTGGTGCGCGAACTGGCCGATGACGAGAAGTCCTACCGCAGCATTACGGCATCCTGGTTCCAGAATTCAGTGCTGTTGGATATGCTGAAATATCTCTCCGACAAGAAAGTGCCCGTATTTATCACCACTGACCACGGCACCATCAAAGTGGAGCGCGCGCTGAAGATGGTGGGCGAGCGCGAGGTGAACACCAACTTGCGCTACAAGGTGGGCCGCAGCAGCATGGATTATCCCGCCAAGGAGGTGTTCGAGATCAAGAATCCCGATGAGGCCTTCCTGCCGAAAGAGAGTCTTACTCAGCGCTTTATCTTCGCCACCAAATCCGATTTCTTCGCATACCAGAACAACTTCAACCAGTATGTGAACCTTTACAGGCACACATTCCAGCACGGCGGCATTTCCATGGAGGAGATGCTCACCCCGTTCGTGAAGTTGTTGCCGAAATAATGACTGGCGAAGGACTAAAGCGCCTTCAATAGATTGTCAATTGCACCCCAAGAGAATGTTCTTAAACCGGGTGTCGTGCTCATGATGAGGATGACATCCGATTTTTTTATCTCTTCTTTGATGTTCAAATCGTGGGTGAAGGTTTCCTTTGTGAAACTCTCCGGATAGACGGAGCTGTTGTAGTACCAGAATTTGCCTTGAAACCCTTGTTGCTGGATGCCCAGATTGTAAACCTCCCAATAATAGCTGTCGGAAATGACGGTCAGGGTGGGTTTGGGGGACATAGTGTCGGCGGTCCAGTGCCATTCGGGATAGCAGAGCGGATAACTGGGCAACGGCTTGTCGGAAAGGTTCAGGAGTTTGCCCAAATCATAATCCGAGTATTGCGGTTGGCGGATAAGCACATTGCGGTCTATGACGATGCGAGGCAGCGTGAGGCCGCTCTTCTGTGCGATGTAATGCATCAGACTGTCGGTGGCCTTAATCAGCCCATATTCGCTCCAATGGATGCCGTATTGCGCATACAACGGATATGGGGTATGGGATTTCTGACTTTGGTAAAAACCGTTGTAGTCGATTACATTCACCCCGTATTGTTTCAATAACTTGCTGTATTGCTTGTAGTTAGTGTTCTCGGTATTGTCTCTTTGTTGTGATTTAGGAATATATTCCGGGAAAAAGTCGGCTTTGCTGGGGGAGAGGAACACTACCAGGGTTTTGCCCCTGGCGGCCAGAGAGTCCTGAAAACGGCGAGTCCTGATGACCATGTGGCGAATGCTGTCCAGCCCGATAAAGTCCGTGCCATAGTGCGCGTCAATGTAGTCCTGCTCAAAAAGGTAGTTGTCTTTCCCGATGACCACATTATGGGCGTTGGTTTGGTGGAAAATATTGAAACAGAATTGATTGCGTAGTCTTACCAATTGCCCGTGAAATCCCAGACTGTCGTTGATGAACTGCTCGTAGGCGGTCTGGTAGGAACCGTTGAACCAGTCGTGGGCATTCCATTCCGGTCTTTCGTGCGGAGTGAAGGCACCCGTGAGTTCGGGCTCTTTGAAATGGCGCGTCCGCATCTGCCATAGCGGCAGCAGCAGCAGTGTCAGGAATATGAGGTATAATATGGTTTTTCGCAGGTTCATGGTTTAGAATTTGAAATAGATGAAGGGGTTGAATCCGGATGAGGAGAGATAGGCGGCGGAAGCCACGAGTAATATCACGGCGCACAAGAACGACACATAATGCTGCCATTCGGGGCGCTCCGGCGCATAGCAGAATGCTTCGGCTTTGCGCCCCGGTTTGCAAAGGGTCACAAAAGAGAAGAAAACAGCGATGCTGAGTACGGTGATGAATTCAGCGGAGAAATGTGTGGTCGTGTGGCTGAATTCAAAGAGTTTTCCGATGTAAAAAAGGGCGTCGCCGAACAGGTCATTGCGGAAGAATATCCAGCCCACGGTGACCACGGCAAAGGTGAGTACTACGCGCAATATGGCTGGCACTTTTGATAACCATTTGTTCAAGAACAGCTTGTCTCCGATGATGAACAAACCGTGCCAGATGCCCCAGATGAGAAAATTCCATCCCGCGCCGTGCCAGATGCCGCACACGACGAACACGATGCCCAGATTGATGTATTGGCGAACCTTGCCAGCCCGATTGCCTCCAAGGGGAATGTAGAGATAGTCTTTGAACCAAGCCCCCAGAGTGATGTGCCATCTCCTCCAGAACTCGCTCACACTCTGGGAGGTGTAAGGGTTGTTGAAGTTCTCCGGAAACTTGAACCCCAGTAGATAGCCCAAGCCGATAGCCATGTCGGAATACCCGCTGAAGTCAAAATAGATCTGAAACGAGTAGGCGAGGGCGGCTATACGCGCGATGGTGCCCGTGACCTGCTCGTGCGGGAGCGCGTAGAATTGATCCACTTGCGCTCCTAAAATATTGGCAATGAGAACTTTCTTCGCCAATCCGAGTGCGAAACGGTAAACTCCGTACAGCTTGTTGTCTATCGTGTCGTTGTGCTGCCGGTCTTCAATGTCGTCGGCAATGGTGTTGAAACGGACGATAGGTCCCGCAATGAGTTGCGGAAACATCAGAATATAAAGCAGATAGTCGTGCAGATGCCGCAACGGGGCGTGCACCTTACGATATACATCAATCGTGTAGGTTAGGGATTGGAAAGTGAAAAAGGATATGCCGATAGGCAGGGCCACCGTCATCCAGGGAACTGTGTGAAGTCCTACTGTAGATAACAGTTGGTTTAGGTTGTAAATGAAGAAGTTAGCGTACTTGAAATAACCTAAAAGACCGAGATTCAGAAGCAGCGAAAACACGAGTCCGGTTTTCCGGTGTTGTTCCTGCCGGCTCATGGATTTCACGATATAGAAGTTGAGAATAAGGGAGCCCAGCAGGATAAAGAGGAACTTCGGTGCCCCCCAGGCGTAAAAGGCCAGACTGGCGATAAGCAGTACGATATTCTTCCCCTTTGCCGGTGTCAGGTGGTATATGACTAAAAATACCGCCAGAAATACAAAGAGGAATAAGGTGCTGCTGAAAACCATATTTTTTTATTATAGTCGGCAAAAGTACAAAAAAAAGATTATCTTTGCCGCCGTAATTATGAGGGAGTAATTGGCGGCCGTAAGGCCGTGGACGGCATCAACAAACCCAGTCGAAAAGACTTGGTGCCGTTCTTAAAACAATAAGACTCATAGATTCTGTTTGGTCAGGTCTATGAGTCGTTTTTTTTCATGATTGCCACGGAATTGAAACTAAAAAATTGAGATATGAGCAGGTTTTTGTTTTTCGGATGTTTTATGGTCTTCATCATTCTGATGCTGGCCATGGATTTGGGCGTTTTTCATAAAAAAGATCATGAGATCAAAACCAAAGAGGCCTTTATTTGGACTTGCATTTGGGTGCTGATGGCCATGGGCATGGCCCTTTTGATCCGTTTCCGTGCCGAGTGGGTGCATGGTATCTCCAGTATGGAGGAGCTGCTCACCTTTGCCAGCGGCACTTCCCTGGAAGGGCTTATCCAATCAGGCATGGATTTCTCCGCCGCATTGGATGTGTATCGGAAGGAAATGGCCAACCAATATCTGGCCGGCTATTTTCTGGAGGAGTCCCTGTCCATTGACAACATCTTTGTGATGATCATGATTTTTGTGAGTTTTGGCATTGATAAGAAATACTATCACAGAGTGCTGTTTTGGGGCATTTTAGGCGCCATAGTGCTGCGTTTCATCTTTATTTTCGCCTTGGGCGCTGTGGTGGCCCGCTTCTCCTGGATTTTGGCCATCTTCGGTGTGATTTTGATCTATTCCGGTGTCAAAATGTTCCGCGACAAGCGTGATGAGAAGATCGATACGGCCAACCATCCTGTGGTGAAGTTCGCCTCCAAGCATTTCCGCGTAACCCCCGATGTGCAAGGTCACGACTTTTTCGTGAAGAAAGACGGTAAAAACTATATCACCCCGTTGTTCTTAGTGCTGCTGGTGATTGAGTTCTCTGACATTATCTTTGCCGTGGATTCCATCCCTGCCGTGTTTTCAGTCACCACCGATCCGTTTATTGTATTCTTTTCCAATATTTTCGCCATTATGGGCCTGCGGTCCCTGTTCTTCCTACTGAGCAATGTCACCGACAAGTTCTGGCTGCTCCAATACGGTTTGGGTGTGCTGCTCTGCTTCATCGGGTTCAAGATGATCGGCCACGAGTTCTTCCATTTGAACATTTCTACTGTGGCATCCCTCTTCACCATTTTAGGCATTCTGGCATGCTCCGTGCTCGGTTCGTTGGTGTTTCCAAGAAAGGTTAGTGAATCCTAATCACGCTCTTCTCCCGCACGAGCATCAGCAGTCCGCGCAGGGTGAGGAACAGGAGAAAGGCGATCCAGAGGCCGTCATTGCCCAAGGAGTTGTGCAAGGCGTAGTAGGCGATGAAAAACACGCCAGTGGCCACAAACATCACATTGCGCATGGCTTTGCTGGCGGTGGCGCCGATGTAGATGCCGTCGTAAATGAAGGCGGCAAACCCGGTGAAGGGCACCAAAATGGTCCAAATGATGTATTCCATGGCTTTGTCAACCACCGCTTTGTCGCTGGTGAGGATGCCGAGCAGCGCGCGTCCGCAAGTGGCATACAGGATAGTGAAGGCGGTGGCCAGTCCCACGCCCCAGAGCAATAACTTGCGTATGCAGATTCTGAGCGATTGCTCGTCCTTGGCCCCATAAAAGCGGCCTACCAGCGATTCGCCCGCATAGGCGAACCCGTCCATGATGTAGGAGAGCAGCGTGAACAGCTGCATCAGCAGTGTGTTGGCGGCCAGCACCTCGTCACCCATCTCAGCGGAAATGTAAGGGATGAAGGTGAACACGGCAATGAGGCACAGTGTGCGCAAGAAGATGTCCCCGTTGATTTTGAAGAACTGGACCATCTCGTGCCAGTGCAGACTCTCACGGATGCGTATGTCGTGGCGCAGTTCGCCGTATTGCACAAACCAAAGCGTGACGGCAAGGGCGAGTCCGCTGTATTGTGCGATGACGGTGCCCCAGGCCACGCCCGCAATGCCCGCATGCAACACGAATACGAACACAAGACTGCAAATGATGTTGACGATGTTGAGGATGATGGCGATCCACATGGGCGTCTTGGCGTTCTGCATGCCGATAAACCATCCTTTGAGCGCATAAAGCGCCAGGTTGGCAGGTGCTGCCCAGATGCGGATGTAGAAGTAGGTGAGGGTTAGCGCTAAGGTCTCCTCACTGCTGTGGATCCACTTTTGACAGAGATGCCCAATGGGTCTTTGGAGCAAGATGAGCATCAGAGCGGCGGTCAACGCGATGGTGAGACCGCGCACCAAAACATGGAGATACTCCGCTTTGTCGTTCGCTCCGTACGCCTGTGCGGTAAGTCCGCTGGTGCCCATGCGCAGGAATCCGAAGTTCCAGTAGATGAGATTGAACACCATCGTGGCCAGCGCGATGGC